>CAZUEB010000004.1:3521-20189 GCA_964619115.1 uncultured Dehalococcoidales bacterium | reverse complement strand
GTGGACATGAGCCGCACCATACTCGAGAACAACGAGCTGATTTTCAGGGGCGGTGTTAACCTGAAAGCTCTAAGGGCTTACAACCTCAATTTGCAAATCGCCGAGCAAGACCTGAAACGATATAAGGACGAGCTTATGAAAACAGAAATACTGGCTCCTTTTGACGGCACCATAGTTGACATCGGCGTCAAAGAAAATGACCAGCTTTCAGCTTTCGACTACTCGTCCAAAACCGCCGTTTACCTGGTGGACACCCACACGGTAGAAATGGACGGCGTGGTAGATGAGATAGATATCTACAAAGTGAAAGTGGGGCAGGAAGCCATAATAACCGTGGACGCCCTGCCCGATGTAAAACTTAAAGGCACGGTGACCTTTATCTCGCCTTTCGGCTCACGGACAACCGGAGTCGTGGAATTTCCGGTTACAATTGCCCTCGACCCCACTGAAACAGAACTTAAAGGAGGCTTGACCGCCACCGCTGATATCATCGTTTTAAAACATGAAAATGTGCTATTGATACCTAACCGGTCTATCAAAGGCTCTCCGGGAGATTACTGGGTAGACGTAGTGCTGGATGAGAAAACGATGACGACTGAAAAAAGACAGGTTGAGTTAGACGCTCAGGGCGACCAGTTCAGCGAAGTAATCTCCGGGCTCAGCGAAGGGGAAATGATTATTGTCGAGGCAACCCGTGGTCGATTGCCCACACCTTTTTGAGCATAGCCCCCTCTAAAATGGCATAGAATCACTTCATTACATGTAACAGTAATGATTGAACTGGAAAACATAGTAAAGATCTATACGCTGGGCGAGGTCAAAGTTGCCGCCCTGAACGGAGTGGACTGTCACATCAAGACAGGAGAGATGGTCTCGATTATGGGCCCTTCAGGCTCGGGAAAGTCCACACTGATGAATTTAATCGGCTGCCTGGACAGACCCACCTCCGGCAGATACCTACTTGATGGAACAGACGTGAGCCGCCTTAATGATGACGAACTGGCTGAAATCAGGAACAAGAAAATAGGCTTCGTCTTTCAGTCTTTTAACTTATTACCCCAGGCTACGGCTGTGGCTAATGTCGAACTGCCGCTGGTCTACAGCAGCACAGGAGATAGACACCAGCGCGCCTTCGAAGCCCTGGAGCTGGTAGGCATGGACCAGCGGGCTAAACATCGCCCCTCTGAAATCTCCGGCGGCGAGCAGCAGCGTGTGGCTATAGCGCGAGCCCTGGTCACTAACCCGTCACTTATACTGGCTGACGAGCCCACCGGCAATCTGGATACGCAAACAAGCCAGGGCATCATGCTCCTTTTACAGCAACTCAACAGCCAGGGTATCACAATTGCCCTCGTCACCCACGAAGAGGACATCGCTGCCTACACGCAGCGCACCATTTACCTTAGAGACGGCAAGATTGTTAGCGAGAAAAAGAGATGAACATCTGGGAAAGTATTAACAGCTCATGGCAAGTACTATACAATAACAAGATGCGGTCCAGCCTGACCATACTCGGAATTGTAATCGGCGTCAGCGCTGTAGTCTTCCTGGTATCGTTTGGCAGGGGACATGAAGCCAATATCACGAGCATCTTTGAGAGCATGGGTGCCAATGCCATATACATAACCAGCGCCACCAGCATGACACAGGGAATATCGGGTGCTACGGGAAGCCTTACCCTCGAAGACGCTGAAGCTCTAGCCAATCCCAATCGTGCCCCATCTGTAGCCCTAGTCGCCCCTATGAGTGAAAAAATGACCAAGGTCATCTATGGCAATGAAAACAGTACTGTTGATATCATGGGTGTCACTCCAGACATTACAGAAATCATCAGCTATCCCGTAACTGAAGGGGAATTCATTTCTGAGCAGGATGTCAAGAGAGGGGCTAGGGTCGCCGTACTCGGTAGCAAGACAACCGCGGACCTGTTTAAAACGGAAAATCCGCTGGGCAAAACCATCAGGATAAGCGGCACCCAGTTCGAGGTCATCGGCGTACTTGAAGAGAAAGGCGGCTTCATGGGAGCTGCAGATGATTTCATCATAATTCCACTAACCACAATGCAGGCGAGGCTGCTGGGTGAGACAAGCGCACGTGGGAGACCCATTCAGACTATCGCCGTTAAAGCAATGAGCACCGACTTGATAAACGCCGCACGTGAAGAGGTTACTGCCATCTTGCGCCAGCGCCACAGCATCAGGGAAGGAGAAGATGACGACTTCACCATTATCGATATGCAGGAAATACTCAACAGCATGCGTCAGGTGCTCGGCATTATGCAGGTTTTTCTGGGCAGTGTTGGAGCTATTTCTCTGCTCGTCGGCGGCATCGGCATCATGAACATAATGCTGGTCTCAGTGACCGAGCGCACACGTGAAATCGGCATACGAAAAGCAGTAGGTGCCAAACGCCGGGATATTCTTCGTCAGTTCCTAGTAGAATCGGCTATGCTCAGTCTTAGTGGCGGGATAATCGGTCTTGCTATAGCCGCGCTGGGAACATGGGCGATTAGTGGCATACAATTGGGACCGTACCCCGTCCAGGCTCCGATGGGCATTGATATCGTGATTATCGCTATCGCTGTAGCAGTCGTAGTCGGCTTAACCTCGGGCATTTATCCCGCCTACAGAGCTGCCAGGCTTGACCCAATTGAATCTCTGCGCCACGAATAGCGCTTATTTACCCTGAACTAGAGAAAGAAATTCAGCGCGTGTCGCCGCCCGAGTACGGAAAAGCCCCCTGGTCGCCGAGGTAATCACGTTACTTCCCGGCTTTTTGATGCCACGCATAGTCATACACAAGTGCTCCGCTTGAATGACCACAGCCACACCATCCGGTTGTAGAACTTCAACAATAGCATCGGCAATCTGCGACGTCATTCTCTCCTGTAGCTGAAGCCGTTTGGCAAATACCTCCACCACACGTGCCAGCTTGCTCACCCCAACAACTCGGCCCTCCTTATTGGGAATATAACCCACATGAGCCACACCATAAAACGGCAAGATATGGTGTTCACACATGGAGTAAAAGGGGATATCCCTGAGTATAACCATTTCACGATGTCCCACCTCAAAACCAACAGTCAACTCCACCCTGGCATCCATATCCAGGCCTGAAAAAAGCTCGGTATACATCTCAGCAATACGCCTGGGTGTGCCTTGCACCCCTTCTCTCCGGGGGTCATCGCCAATAGCCTCAATTATAGACAATACTGCTGCTTCAATTTTAGGCATATCAACCATTGCTGCCTCCTCCTTGGTTATTACCAGCGCTCTACATATGTATTAAAGTCAAACCCAACCCAAAGTTCTTTCCACTGCCCTTATGTCTGCAGGCAACTCCGGGAAAGGCTCGGCAGATTTCGCTGGCAGGTCGGGGTCTTTCAATCCGGTGCCTGTAATGAGGCAAACAACCTTTTTCCCGGATAGCTTCAGTCCTTGTTTGGCCATTTTAATGAGTCCAGCCACGGATGCAGCCGAAGCTGGTTCGCCGAAAACGCCTTCGCTCCTGGCTAGAAATTTATATACAGCCAGAATCTCATCATCACTTACACAATCAATTACACCGCCAGATTGGTCCCGGGCAGAAACTGCCCCTTTCCAGCTAGCCGGATTTCCAATTCGAATCGCAGTTGCCAGAGTCTTTGGTCTTTCGACGATTTTGCCCTTTACTATGGGGGCAGCCCCTTCAGCCTGAAATCCCATCATCTTGGGAGTCTGACTTGACCTGCCGGCTTGCTTGTATTCAACAAAACCTTTCCAATAGGCAGTAATATTGCCGGCATTTCCCACCGGGATAAAGAAATAATCAGGAGCCTCACCTAAATCATCGATAACCTCAAAAGCTGCCGTCTTTTGACCCTCGATACGATATGGATTTAGTGAGTTAACCAGCGTAACCGGGTGTTTTTGAACTAAATCGCGGACTATCTGGAGTGCCTGGTCAAAATTGCCCTGTATAGCAATTATTTTGGCTCCGTAAGCAATAGCCTGGGACAATTTCCCTAAAGCAATCTTACCCTTCGGCACAATGACTACAACCTCAAGGCCGAAACGAGCTCCGTAGGCGGCGGCTGAAGCACTGGTATTACCAGTAGAAGCACAAATTACGCTTCGACTGCCACCCTCCACAGCCTTAGCTATAGCCACAACCATGCCTCGGTCTTTGAACGAGCCCGTAGGATTACACCCCTCAAGTTTAAAATAAAGCCCACCGCAGCCAAGCTCCTTCTCTAATGCAACAGACCTGACCAGAGGAGTATCACCTTCACCCAGAGTTATAATAGGAGTAGCCGGAGTAATCGGCAGAAAATCACGGTATCTGACTAGAACACCACGCCCCATTGTTTTTCCTAATCCTCTACTCTGACAAAATTAGCAATCTCTTTGACTACCGCTAAACGTTTGGCTTCCTTGAGAGCCTGCTGAACTGCCTGTTCTTTAGCTGGATGAGTCATTATCACAATCTCAGCAACCTGAGTAGATGGGTCGGTCTCTTTCTGGATTACCGAAGAAATACTAATGGCGTGGTCACCCAATATTTTAGAGATTTGCGCTAAAACACCCGCCTGGTCCGCGACGCTCATCCTCATATAGTATCGCGTCTCTATCTCAGCCATAGGTTTAACAGTCCGTCCGCTTGCAAAAGGTAGCCTCGGGGCACTAATCATCCCACTGTTAATATCCTGGGCTATCTTGATGATATCGGAGGCAACTGCGCTTGAAGTTGCCCTGGGACCAGCTCCCTCACCATAAAAGATAACCTTGCCCACCAGGTCTCCCTCCACATTAATGGCATTGTAAACACCGTCTATCTTAGCCAGCAAAGAATCATCAGGTATAAATACAGGGTGAACACGAGCTTCGATAGAGTCTTCAACTCGCTTGGCAATAGCTAAAAGCTTTATAGCGTAGCCCAATTCCCGGGCATAGCGAAAGTCACGAGCCTGCAACCGCGAAATTCCCTCGTGATACACATTCTCTGGTTTAACTTCAGTGCCGAAAGCTATAGTTGCCAGAATAGCCAGCTTATAAGCAGCATCGACCCCTTCGATATCGTTGGCTGGGTTGGCTTCAGCATAACCTAATTCCTGAGCTTTTTTCAAAACCACAGAGAAATCCAGCCCCTCTTTTGCCATTCGAGTCAAAATATAATTGGTAGTCCCATTAACAATGGCATAAATAGCCGAAAGGTCATTTGCTACCAAATCCTCTTGAAAAGGAGCAATCAGTGGTATACCTCCACCAACACTTGCCTCACACCTGAGAGCCACTTGATGGTCTCGAGCCGCAGTCAGAAGCTCGCCCCAGTGCTTGGACATAACCTCTTTATTAGCAGTAACAACGTGTTTGCCACGAGTCATAGCCTCTCTTATATAATCGAAAGCAGGCTGTTCACCACCAATGAGTTCCACAACTATATCTATCTCCGGATCACCAACCAGATCATTGAAATTAGTCGTAAAAATGCCACGCTCAATTCCCAATGAGCCGTGCCTGGATAAGTCCTTTTCCAACACCTTCTTTAAGACCAACTCGCTACCTGCTTCCCTGGCCAAAGTATCCGGTTTGCCCATCAAAACCTTTACCAAACCACTGCCAATTACCCCCAGACCCATCAAGCCGATGCCAATATTTCTTCTGGCTGCCATTCTACTGCCCCCTCTTCTTGAGAACTTGAGTCACCGCCCAGGACTTTTGCTTCTCAGTCAAATATGTTTCTACAGAATCTTTTTGTCTATGCTCATTAACCCAGTCTTCAAAAAGCTGTAACTTGATAGTTCCCCTGGTCTCATCGTCAAACGCCCGACTGTCATCTCTATCTAAAACCTTGACCAACCAATAACCACCCCTTGTTTTAACAGAATCATCAGCCGACGGTTGACTCAGGACATTTGGCTCAAGCTGCATAGCAAGCGCCAGAGCAACCTCGCTCGTAATCTTCTCTTGTTGAGTCCAACCTAAATCCCCCCCTTGCTCCTTGCTCATCAGGTCTTGCGAGTATTCCTTGGCTAAAGCACCAAAATCTTCACCAGTCTCTATCCTGGCTCTAATTTTTTCTGCCTCCTGCCGGCTCCCCAACAATATACCTCTAGCATGACTACCCTTTGTCTCATCCTTCTCAATCACTTCAACAAGCCAATACCCTATTCCTTTGGTGACTGCCCCATCATAAGTCGGCTCGCTGAGCATTCCTGGCTCAAGGTCAAAAGCAATGTCTATAAGTAACGAGTCTCCTAACTCTCCAAGGAACATATCGGTGAAATCCTCAGGTATCCAGCCCAGGTCGCCACCTCTCTCCTTGGTTACCGCTTCCAGAGAATATTCTTTCGCCACAGAGACAAAATCTTCTCCGCCCCCCAGTTTATCCGCCACTATCCTGGCTGTCTCTTCACTTTCCACAAACAACGCTTGAACCTGAACCTGCTCACACTCAGACGGCACTTTCGGGTCAAAATAGTTTTGAAGTAATTTACTTGCCAGCAGTGTAGAACTAATCGTGTCCCTGTACACCTTCTCATCAGGAAAACCTGCTCTCTCGAGCTCGCTTTTTACTTCATCCGTGCTCACAGTAAAACCAAAATCTGGAGACACCGTCCTCATTATCTCACCATATTCAATGACTTCAATAAGTTTATCCGCCATTTCCCACGTCTCAGAATCATCCTTCCCCTGGGTATAAAGTTCAAGCAGTTTTATATAATAATCCATATCAAAGGCAGTGTCGCCTATTTTGACCACGGGCTGATGCATTGGCTTATACTGTTCGATGTAATACCCATATCCAATGAAACCCATTATCAAAACAAAAAATGTAACCCCAACAATGGTAATAATACGCTGAATCCGCTGCTGGCGCTGCCGCCGGGTTAACTGGCGCTTTGTAGGTGACCGTTTGACTTCTGTTTTCACATGCTTCTTAGCCAAAATCTAAGTCCTTTTCTAGAATGTGTTTTAAATACAACCTGAGCCAGACCTACATTGTCTCAATTAGCCACTTATGATAACATATTGCCTGAATCAAAGCCACGGGGTGTAGCGCAGCCTGGTAGCGCACCTGAATGGGGTTCAGGTGGTCGCCGGTTCAAATCCGGCCACCCCGATATCCAATCATCCAACACTAACGCTGGAGCACCGAACAGCTTAAAAGCCCCAAAGAACGCTTTCAAGCAGCGCCATCGCTTCAAGATACACCGCAGGTTTTATAGAAAATGGCAACCCTGATGAAATAGGAGGGCTAAATCGCTTCACTACCGCAATTTGAATGTCGATATCATCGTAGCGAAAGGATAGCCAGCATACCCGTCCTTATCTCCCGCTGTGTCTAGCTTATAGACATTTGTCCCCACCTGCTTGAAGTAAGCCTCCCCACGGAAGGTCTCATAATAGGACGTCGTATACTCATAAGAAAGGTACCAGTCCCAAAAGCCCTCCATTGGTTTGTCTTCAAGTTTAGTCACTTCACCCCAGGCTGTTCCTATAGAAATAAGCCAGTAGTTGGCAGCTTCTCTAGGCGTCATGCCTTCTACAACATCTATCATGACTGAAGCTTTGCGAGTCGGAGAAATTATGAGGCATTTTGTCCCGTCTTCAAACACTTCAACCTTCCAGCTGTATGGATAACTGATAGTATACCCAAACTCGTCATTCTCATATTTAACAAAACCTGTCTTGCCGCAAGCGACTAAAAGACTAGACAGCAAGGCAACAAGTCCCAGAAGTAGAAGGAAATATTTTTTATTGTTCCTCACTCGAACCTCCTTATGATTTCCGTTCAAATAATCCTTATGATTATACTGTTTAAAAAGCAAAGTGTCACCTCCATATCTGGGGGAAGAAGGCCGTCACATATCAACCGCTCTACATGAGAAGAAGGGATTAAAACGCCTCTGACACTATCAATCGCCCCGGAGTAACAAATTTTATCAGTTCTGCTACATTGATGGCAATTAATGAGTTAGCAGTGGCAGCATTTCAAAAAGACCCACCACTCTATTGCACCATACTATGCGGTGCTGGAGGCATAACGCCTTGCGGAAACCGATACCTGGAGATGAAGATTTGAAAGCCGAAAATCAATCAGGGTAGGTTTGTCCCCAATTAAATAACCCAACTAAAGGCATCTGCTGTATTGGCAAAACACAGATGCTATGTTATACTTTTGATTCAGCAAAGGAGGACTTGTAACACAATGGCAGCCGATAAAAACAAAGCTATCTATGAATCGAGGCCCTGGCTAAAACACTATCTCAAAGAGGTACCACCGGACATCAAAGTCCCGGAAAAGTCCGCGGTCGAAACCTTCGATGAAGCCACGGATAAATGGAAAGATAGAACTGCCCTGGTATTCTACGGCAGAAAGATAAGCTACCGCGAGCTAAGAGACCACGTCGACAGGTTCGCTACAGCCCTGCATGACTTAGGCATCAAGAAAGGTGACCGGATTGGCTTACTGCTACTGAACTCACCTCAGTTCGTCATAGCCTATTTCGGAGCCCTGAAAGCCGGCGCCACTCTGACCGCAATCAGCCCTGTCTATGTCAGCCCTGAAATCAAACACCAGATTAAAGACAGCGGAGCCCGAATTATCATCTGCCAGGATATCCTTTATGACAATATTGAACGAGCAGAAGTCAAACTGGATAAAGTAATTTTGACCAGCATTACGGAATACCTGCCAGGGATGAAAAAATTCATGGGTAGCAGCGTGCTCCGCGCCGTGTACCAGAAAATGGCAGCACCTCCTACAGAAATCTACAAAAGAGAGGGATTCTATAACTTCCAGGATTTGATTAAGAACTACTCACCGAACCCACCCAAGATAAAATTTAACATCAGGGAGGACCTGGTAACTCTACCTTATACCGGAGGCACAACTGGGCTGCCCAAAGGGGCTATGATAACCCATCACAATATTACTGCAGCCCAACGCCTGGGCGCAGAATTCTGGGGAGATGTTACCCAGGAAGGTAAGGAGACCGTATTAGCCTATTTGCCCTTCTATCACATCTACGGTCAGGCGGTGATTATGCTGGGAGGCCTGGCTCAGGGATATACCCTGGTGATATTTACTACACCTGACCTTGATGATATCCTGAACGCCATCGAAAGCAACAAGGCGACTATGTTCTTCAGCGTTCCGTCCTTGTATGAATACCTCAGAGACTATCACCGCACCGACAGGGTCAATTGGAGGCGTATGAAAGCCCTGGTATCCGGTGCCGATGCCCTTCTCGAGGATACCGCAATTGGTTGGGAGAAACGGACAGGCACCAAAATCCACGAGGGGTGGGGTATGACTGAGACAAGCTCTGTGGGCATGATAAACCCATACGGTAAAGTAAAAATCGGCTCTTTTGGCGTACCGATACCTAACACAGTAGCCGGGATACTCGACCCTGAAAACACCAAGTTTCTCCCCGTTGGCGAGATAGGCGAGCTTGCAGTAAAAGGACCGCAAATAGCCAAAGGGTACTGGAATAAGACAGAAGAGACGAAAAAAATGTTCGTGAGCATCGATGGTGAAATCTGGCTTCGCACCGGCGACCTGGCACGAATGGATGAAGACGGCTATTTCTTTTTCTATGATAGAAAACGTGACATGATTAAATACAAGGGGCTAGCTGTATTTGCTCGTGAAGTAGAGGAGGTGCTGGCCGCCCATCCGAAAGTTAAAGAGGCAGGTGTAATAGGAGTACCCGACCCTGAGGTCGGAGAAAAAGTCAAAGCAATAGTTGTCCTCGAGTCAGATGCCAGAGGTAAAGTCTCAGAAGATGAGATCATGAAATACTGCGCTGAAAACCTGGCTCACTACAAATGCCCCAGAATTGTAGAGTTCAGAGGCGAGGTGCCCAAGACAGACGTCGGCAAAGTATCCCGCCGGGAACTGAGGGAGGATGAACTGTAAAGAAGCGCCACTTTTTCGAAGTTGAAGGCTTTACCAGGCATCTCAAGCCCAGAATTTGACCAAAATAAGGAGCCAGCAATCTTCTCAAGCGGCTGATTTTGTGATATTATTCAAGTATCAGGATTAAATCGGGGGAAGTCCAACAATCAACAGTGTCTAGATTTTTCTCTCAATTGAATAATACGGCTACACACCTGTGCCACATTGGCAAAACACAAAGGCTGTGCTATACTTCGACTCAAATAAAGGAGGAGGTGACGTAATGGTAGTCGATACAAACAAGGCAATATATGAATCTAGGCCGTGGTTAAAATTTTATCTCCCTGAAGTGCCGGCGAACATTAAAATCGAGGATAAGTCCGCAGCTGATACCTTTGACGAAGCCACGGACAAATGGAAGGATAGGGCTGCCTTAATATTCTACGGCAGGAAGATAAGCTACGGTGAGCTAAGAGACCACGTCGACAGGTTCGCCGCAGCCATGCATGATTTGGGAGTCAAAAAAGGTGACAGAGTCGCTTTACTACTCCTGAACTCACCGCAGTTCGTCATAGCCTATTTCGGAGCCTTAAAAGCCGGAGCTGTCTTAACTGCAATCAGCCCTTTTTATGTCAGCCCTGAAATCAAACACCAAATTGAAGACAGCGGAGCCAGGATTATCATCTGCCAGGATACTCTTTATGAGAATGTCGAACGTGCAGAAGTGAAGCTAGACAAGGTCATTCTAGCCAACATCACCGATTACCTGCCGTGGCTGAAAAGGTTCATGGGCAGCAGCGTGCTCCGGGCTGTGTACCAGAAGATGTCGGCACCACCTACGGAGCTATACGAGAGAGAGGGGTTCTATCGATTCAAGGACCTGGTTAAAAACTACCCACCAAACCCACCGAAAATCGAGTTCAACAATAAGGAAGACCTGGTAACTCTACCCTACACCGGAGGCACAACGGGGCTGCCTAAAGGTGTTATGATAACTCATGAAAATGTTAATGCGTCCCAACACATTGCCTCAAATTTCTGGGGGGACGTTACGCAGGAGGGCAAGGAGACTATTTTAGCCTATTTGCCCTTCTATCATATCTATGGCCAGGCGGTGCTGGTGGCGGGTGGATTGGCGCAGGGATGGACCTTGGTGATATTCACCACCATCGACCTTGACGACTTACTGAACGGCATGGAAGCTCACCAGGCAACTATTTTCTACAGCGTTGCCGCTTTATATGAATACCTCAGAGATTATCACCGCACCGACAGGGTTAATTGGAAACGCGTCAAAGTTCTCGTCTCAGGCGCTGACATCCTGCTTGAGGACACCGCTAAAGGCTGGGAGAAACGGACAGGTACCAAAATCCACGAAGGCTATGGAATGACTGAGACAACCTCCGTGGGGATAGTCAACCCGTACGGAAAAACAAAAGTCGGCTCTTTCGGCGTACCATTACCCAATACAGTAGCCGGAATAGTCGACCCTGACAGCACCAAATTCCTTCCCATTGGCGAGATAGGTGAACTCCTAATCAAAGGCCCACAAGTAGCCAAGGGATACTGGAAAAACCCGGAGGCAACCAAGGAAACATTTGCCGATATAGACGGCGAAATCTGGCTTCGCACCGGCGACTTATGCAGAATGGATGAGGATGGCTATTTCTTTTTCTACGACAGAAAACGTGATATGATTAAACATAAGGGTAAGATTGTGTTTGCCAGAGACGTAGAAGAGGTCCTGGCTGCTCATCCTCAAATCAAGGAGACGGGTGTAATTGGAGTCCCCGACCCCGAGGTCGGAGAAAAAGTCAAAGCAGTAGTCGTCCTCGAGTCAGAGGCAAGAGGGAAGCTATCGGAGCTGGAAATCATGAAATATTGCGCTGAAAGGCTGCCTGACTACAAATGCCCCACAATCGTCGAGTTCAGAGGCGAGGTGCCCAAGACAGATGTCGGCAAAGTATCTCGCCGTGAGCTGAGAGAGGAGTAGATATAAAATGCCGTTTTTAGAAGTCGAAAATTTAACTAAAACCTTCGGCGGGCTGGCTGCTGTTAACAATGTGAGCTTCAAGATAGAAAGGGATGAAATAGTCGGCCTGATTGGTCCAAATGGTTCCGGGAAGACCACGCTCATACGGTGCATGCTCGGCATACTGAAGCCGACCTCCGGGAAAGTCATATTCAATGGCAAAGACATAACCAAAAGCCGCTCCTGGGAGATTGTCCAGAGAGGTATGGTGGGAACTTTCCAGGTAGTAAAACCCTTCCGCCGTTTACCTATCGCCGCAAATGTTATGGTAGGTTGTCTCTGTCCACGCATAACCAAGCATGGCGAATGGGTCAAAAGAGTCGAGGTAAAGGCACGAGATGCGCTTGAGTTCGTCGGTATTGCTGACCTGGCTCTAGAGCCGGCCTCTATTCTATCGCACGGTGACTTAAAAAGACTGGAGGTCGCCAGAGCCATTGCCACCGAACCGGAGATGCTCATACTGGATGAGCCTTTCGGCGGACTAAATCCTGCAGAAACAGAGCTTGTAGCGAAATCGATGAAAAGATTGCACAAGGGTGGAAGATTTGGCAGACTACATAGCGAGGGTCCGGCCATGCTTATCATAGAGCACAAGCTTAGCGAGCTGATGAAGATAGTGGACCGGGTGATTGTACTGAGCTTTGGCGAAATTATCGCCCAGGGTACACCTGAAGAAATATCTCAGAATAAATATGTTGTTGAAGCTTACACAGGTAAGGAGGTGCTCATTGCTCGAAGCTAAAAACGTAACCGTCTGCTATGACACAGCTATGGTGCTGGATGACGCTTGCATTAAGGTTGAAAAAGGTGAATTGGTGGGACTTGTCGGCCCCAACGGCGCCGGAAAGACCACTTTGCTCAGGGCTATGTCAGGATTAATAAAATGGGAGAAAGAGGTCTTAAAGGGAACAAGAAAAGCAGACATAACCTTTACTGGAACCATAGAATTCGAGGGGGAGCGTATTGAAAAACTGAACGCATCCGATATAGCCAAGAGAGGTCTGCTCCTTTGCCCGGAGAGAGGTCGGCCATTTGTTGAAATGACTGTCAAGGATAATCTGCTGGCCGGTGCCTATCTTGTTAAAAATAAGAAGGAAATCAATAGCAGCCTGGACAAGGTCTTTGAGCTATTTCCCAGATTGAAAGAGCGAGAAAATCAAATATCAGGGACATTATCTGGTGGCGAACGGCAGATGCTGGCTATCGGAAGGTCATTGATGCGTCACCCCAAGTTCATGCTGGTTGATGAACCATCAAGCGGGCTGGCACCGAAATTGAAGCAGGACTTGTTCACGCGTGTAGAAGAGATTTACCGTGACCTGGGAGTTACTATACTGTTGGCTGAACAAGATATCAGTTTCGCCTTCGACCTGTCATCAAGAAATTACGTTATGTCCAGAGGGCATATAATCGCCCAGGGAACCGCTGAAGACTTGCTCAAAGACGAAACTATTAGAAAAACATATCTCGGATTATAGGCTTATTTGCCTTTAAACTAAAAATAGACCCCAGCACAAAACTGGGGTCTATTTTTTCACTCAGAATAGCCTGATATCTAGTACAAAGAGGCGCTGCAGGCTCTACAGGTGCGGCGCCACCACCCATTGGTCAGCTTGCAACGAGGACACTCTCTCTCCATCTTGTCCCGTATCCAGACGGCAATTCCCTCAGGCATAAAGAGAAGAATAAGTATCACTATGCCAGCAAATATCAACATTCGATACTCCGATATAGCACGAAGTGACTCCATCATAGGATAAAGGATGTAAACCCCAACCACCGCCCCATAAATGCTGACAATGCCGCCAAACACCGTCCATATTATCGCCTGGAATGACAACGTGATATCCAGCGTAGATGGACCGGCAATCCTCATTAAATGCGCATATAGGGCACCAGCAATTCCAGCGAAGAAGCCGCCCACTATAAAGGCAAACAACTTATATCGTATGGTATTGATGCCGCTGGCACGAGCCGCAATCTCATCCTCGCGTATTGCGTGCAGAATAAGCCCTGTCCTGACAAGACCGCTTCTGGTATCGGTAAGCTTCCACATTATGAAAACCGAAACCAGCATGACTAGCACCGATATATAGTAGTCAGTTGTTTTGGAATCAGAGATGCGGTCGATCTGGGAAATTCCTAACTCGCCGCCGGTAAACTCGGTATTCGCAAAAATCACTCCCGTCAGGATAAGAGGGAAGGCCAGGGTTACCAGAGCCAGATAGGGTCCTCTCAGCCTCAACGCCGGCAAGCACATGACTACACCGGCTACTGTTGCCGCTAATGCGCCAATGGGTATCGTTGCCCATATCGGCCAGTGCGGGCCCAGCGGAGCCCCCCTGTTCAGAAAGGCTGTCGTGTAAGCAGCCACACCGAAGAAGAGAGCATGGCCGAAGTTCATCTGTCCGGTATAGCCGGATATAAAATCCCAGCTTACGGCAAAGATGACGAACATATTGGTCAAAATCAGCATGCGCAGTATATAAGGCTGTTGCGTAAATAAAGGAATGAAAAACAGGAGTATGACAAATAATAAGGCTATAAACCTTCCCGGAATAGCCATTACGTCGCCCTGGAAATCTTTAAACAATCTACTCAGCAATTTATAATCTCTCCTCTTCAAAAACTATGCCAAATAGACCCTCAGGCCTAAAAATAAGCACTATCACCATGACCAGCAAGGCGACAGCCCCTTTAAGAAAAGCGCCTGTCGGCACCAGGAAAACAACCAGAACCTCAACACACGCTAGAATAAAGGCACCGATTACACTTCCCTTGATGCTCCCCAGACCCCCCAGAGTAATTATGGCCATGACCATAACAAACGGCGGCCACAACATATGAGGTTCAAGGACCAATGTTGGAGCTACCAGCACGCCGGCAACCGCAGCCAGTGCTGCGGCGATGCCCATGACTGTAAAAAGTATGGTGGAGACATTTATCCCCATTAGATTGGCAATTTCGGTGTCCTGTGCGGTAGCCCTGATGGCAATGCCCAATCTTGTCTTTGACAAAAGCACCCAGATGATGAGCAGAACCACCGCCGCTCCCACAAATACCAACAAATTCTGAAAGACAACTTTCACGCCGAGTATTTCCCAGTACCCTGTCACAATAGCCGGCGCCGAACGGTACTGACCTGTGAAGAAAATAAGCATAAGCTCCTGAAAGACCATGGCCAGAGCCAGTGTTATCAGCATCACGGTTACATGGTGCTCACGTACACGGTCGATAAACAATTTGTAGGTCAGAAGCCCCAGGCCGGTAGTAATGGTTATAGACAGGAGAATAGACCATATCGGGTCCAAACCCATTAAGTCGCCAAAAGTGTATATACCATAAGCTGCCAGCATGTAAAACGCAGTATGCGCCAGCTGTAGAACCCTGGCTACACCAAAAATCAGGGAGAAACCAAGAGCCAGTAATGCATACACACTTCCCTTTACCAGAGTCTGAACTATAATTCCTTCAATCATATCTTGTATTACCTAACCTTAAACTTAACTTGTCTGGCCTCATAATATCAAACAGCAAATCAGCTTGGCAAGCCCAAACACAGACTCCATGCTGCCAGCACGCCGGAGCCTATAGACCGCGACTACAGATTGACTATTTTACTGACAAGGTGCGCGCTATCTCTGAAAATTGGGCTTCATCATAAGGCGCGAACGCATCTATGGTCCATACAGTGGCACGAATCCGCTTCCCGTTCTTGTCTACACTGGTAGCATACGAAACGATGTCATACTGTCCAGACGTAAAGCTCGAGGTGTATGCAATGGCTGGCGTGCCGTCAAACAGAGCCGTCTCTTTAAGGTCCGATGTAACTTGAACGTTGGTGTTACCCTCAGCAGTGTTTGCGGCAACAATCCAGTCAGCAGTCAGAGGCGCATCCGCATCACGCACGCTGAGGCTTACCCCCGGAATGAAGCCGGGGACACCAAATACGGCAATGATGGTTCCACTCACAATCTCTGGACGCTCTACCCAATCTTTCGGGTATTGAATTGAAAAGCCATACTGGCTATTAGTATACGCCTTGGCTTCATATGACAGCGCAGGTTGCGCGGCCGGAGCCGATGGCTGCCCCGTTTCAGCCGGTTCCTGTTTCGCACATGCTACTAATGCCAGACCCAGAACAAGCAACACCACCATAAACACGGTCACTAGTTTATATGTTTTGCTTAGCATTACACTCCTCCCTTTATCAGTCTAGTAACTGGATAACGTCTTGAGTTATATTTGCCCTGGATATTACCAACCAGCAAACTATTTTGCAAGCCTTAGTGGAGACCCCAGAAACCTGGAGTCCCCACAGACCATCAACTCGACTATTTGAATGTCAAGCTCTGCGCTATCTCCGCGAACAGGGGTTCATCGTATTCAGCGAATGCTACGACAGTATATACAATAACGCGCATTCGCTTCCCCCCGTCAATATCTCTCTCAAGAGCGTAAGCCTCAACTTCATACCCTGTTCCGGATATATAGCCAGCTTTGTACGCGTAAGCTTTGCTACCGTCTGGCAGAGTCACCTCTTTTATGTCAGTCAAAACTTTAGGTCCCTGATTACCCAGCTTCTTGTACGATGCCACGAGCCACTCTTTTGTTACCGGCGCATCCGCGTCAACGGCGAGAATAGCTACACCCGGCACAAAACCTTCTACACTGAAGTAAATGATATGCTCAGGTAGGGTCTTCATATCCGGGCGCTCTACCCAGTCACTTGGGTATTGAATCGAGAAGCC
>CAZUEB010000004.1:0-3421 GCA_964619115.1 uncultured Dehalococcoidales bacterium | reverse complement strand
TGGCAGGCTATACCCGTGCTAGCGCCCGGTCCGTAGTTCACATCGTGTGGATTTCCCAGCGCGGCATCCATGCCAGTAAAGGTGAAATGTGGAGCCACTGTGCTCATAGTGCTTGTCTGTTCAAGTACAGGAATCAAGGCTTCGGTATCCAGAGTTCCCGCCTTTTCTATGGCTTCTACCAGGATATATATGGCATCGTAAGTGCCAGCATTATACGCGGGTACCTCTCCCGTCCTGGCCACAAATTCATCGAAGAACGGCCTGCTCAGCGGGGTAAGTTCCATGTTTTCAGAATATGAAGCCAGCCCCGTATCATAGTTACCGAAATTATTGGTCGCCTTTATGTAGCCAAGGCTCTGGGCCTCAACGTTAATGCCCACCGAAGCCGCAGGGACTTTCAACTCGCCCCATGACCTGCCATACGGGATACCAACCGCACCCGAGATAATAGGGGCAATTATATCGGTATTGGCAGCTTGTATGGCGGTCATCTCCGCTGTAAGCTCAGTGGCGTTAGGCGATGGTCTCCATACGCCGGAGACTTCCATGCCCAGCTTTTTAGGCACAAAACTCTTCATCATCGCCGTCATGCTGTCAGCCCACTGGGCACCTTCAGAACACACAGCCACCCTCATCGGTCGCTGTATTCCGGTTTCCTCTTTGATTATTTGCCCAGCCATGGCTAGTTCCATAAGCGTGTTGTCGACCAGATAGGCACTGACGAAGGGAGTAACCCTGAACCAGTACTTGTAGCGGTCGTAATCCAGTTTTACCACTGAATTTAGCGACGCGGTAGCAGCGCCACAACCAAGGAAAAGCTTCTTATTATCCATGGCGACTTCCTGCATGGGGGTCACCCCTTCTGTCCTGAAACCGCCCATGACGTAGTCCGCCTTATCTACCGATATCAATTTTTCCATGGCGGAGGCTGCGTCGGTGACACTGAGTGTCTCATTGGAGTCTGATTTTATCAGGTCGATATAGTATGTTTCATCGCCGACTTTTACACCACCAGCCGCATTGATTTTCTCAGCCGCCATTACAGCGCCCATCCACTGCTGCTGGCCCTGCACAAATTGCATCGGCCCGATGATGCCGATTTTTATTGTCTTCGCTCCAGAGGGTATATTTAAACCACCTTCTGAAGGCTTACAGGCAGGAATAACAATTGCCACTAGTAAAAGACACGTAAACAGTAAGAATAAAACCTTTTTCACTTAGCCATTAACCTCCTTCACAATTTCCCGAGAATTATCTCTGCTAGAAGGCATGCATCGACCAGTATTTACCCCCAGCACATTAAGCCTTATTTACTCGATACTACCACCCCCTTCCACAAATTTTAATCTGATTAAGCATCTGGTTAATTATGAATACTCCTGTACCACAATGAATTCAGAGGTCTAGAAAGAATTATACCATAGTGTGTCAATACCACAAGCCTTCAACGCACGGCGAGCCAGACACCGAAATCTACATATACATTCCAGAGGAGACATTCAACACCTGACCAGTAATGAAGGCAGCATCATCAGAAGCCAGGAAGAGAACCGGCTTGGCAGCATCTTCAGGCGTCATCGGCTTAATTTGTAGCAGAATCATATCCCTTACCTTCTTGGGAATCCCCACCATCTCACCACCCACCTCTTCCTGCTGTACCTCTTTTTCCCTGGTCAACCGCGTATCAACGAATCCATAAGCAACCACATTACAGGTAACGCCAAACCTTCCCCATTCTCTGGCTACAGTCTTGGTGAGCCCGATAAGACCTGACTTGGCAGCAGAATAGTTGATTTGCCCCACGTTTCCCATCAGCCCGGCTACGGAGGCTACATTGATTACCCGCCCGCTATGTTCAGGCTTCATCATGTACTTCGCAGCAGCCCTTATACAATTAAAAGTCCCTTTGAGGCTAATGTCAACTGCCAAATCCCACTGGGCATCGGTCATTTTATGAATCAAGGCGTCTCTGGTAAGCCCGGCGTTATTGACCAGAATGTCTATTTTGCCAAATTTCTCAGCCGCCATATCCATCACCTTCTGGCAATCTTCAGGTTTCGTGACATCACCGGCGCAAGCCTCTGCTCTGCCCCCAGTCGCTTTTATTTCCCCGACCACCTCTTTGAGTGGTGCTTCATCAACATCGCTGACCAGTACAGCAGCTCCCTCTCTGGCAAACAGCACGGCATCAGCTCTGCCTATACCGCGTGCCGCTCCGGTGATAACCGCTACTTTTCCATCCAGTTTTCCCATTCATTACCTCCTTGGTACTAATTCACTTTTTGCTGCCTGAAAACATGTGCCCGCTTAGATATTTCCCAAAAACAATTCCATGAACACACGGACGCCAGCAAAACTTATCTTTTATTGCCTCTTGATGGCAGGGCGACCACGGCTGCACCCGGCGTCATTTTCTCCCCCTTCCCGTTTTCCACCCAAATCACACATTCAACAAGATGTTGCCCTTCTTTCTCATACTTCTTGGTCACAGTGCCTTTACACCACCATGTTTCACCATCATGCGGCTCTTCTATTGTTTTCATCTTGCGCGGATAATCCATACCACGGTACTGGCAGGAGAGCTTCTTGAGCGCTCCCTGCTCACCTATCCAATCCGTCATCAATTGACCCAACCAGGCACGTTTCAGGGCACCATGCACAACAGGTGCACCCACGCCCATAGCTCTGGCAAAGTCATCTTCATAATGCAACGGGTTGAAATCCCCGGAGGCGCCCGCCCACTGGACCAGCATGCGTGTCGTGGCAACCTTAGCCAGCGGAGTTATCTCAGTACCTATCTCAACATCTTCATAATAAAACTGTTCAGCCATGTCTCATCCTCAATCAAAAGACACTTCTCAGAATTGAATCAGTGTCGACCAGCTCTTCAACGCCACATTGCCATTCTGTTTTAGAAAAATCGTCTCAACCTTGGTAAACATCGTCTTGCCCATCTTGGTCTCTCTCTCGACCATATTGGCAATCTTCGTCGTGACGGTTAATACATCACCAGCGCCGATTGGCTCAAAAAACTCGAATTCAACACCTCCGTCGAGCAATCGCGGTGGCGCTCCAGCTTTAATCAGAGATTCAACAAGTTTGATGAACGAAATTCCGCCTTTTATCGGCCAGCCGGTGAAACCAGGGGGGCACATTAGCCTGCCATACTTATTTTTACCGACATTCTCTACATCGTTGAATAAGGGGTTTGGGTCTCCTATAGCCTGAGCATATCTCTGTATGGCTCCTTCTTCAACCTTGAAGATGATGGGCTCAGAAGGCACACCTATCATTTTCCTCAATTCTTCAGTAATCACAGAGCCTTCAGTTATAGCTTACCTCCTTGAAGTTAAACCTTTTTGTGTCATAACCCTACGATGGCAACACTGACAACATTCATCGCCGGGAAGCCGCCCATGTT
>CAZUEB010000003.1:2763-39282 GCA_964619115.1 uncultured Dehalococcoidales bacterium | reverse complement strand
TCGTTCATTCTCACCTTTGCCCACTCGTATGTCCTTCTCATGCCCTCTTCGAGGCTGATTTTGGGCTCCCAGCCCACTTCTTTCCTGACCAGGGTTATATCGGCATTTCTGCCTCTGACGCCCTGTGGCTTGGACAGGTCATGCTTTATAGCTATGTTTTTGCTTGAGATTTTGATGGCAATCTGTGCCAGTTCATCTATGGTGACCAGCCTGTCCGAGCCTATATTCACCGGCTTCAGGTAATTGCTCTCCATCAGCTTGAGCACTCCCTCGACGCAATCGTCAATGTACAGGAAACTTCTGGTTTGCTTGCCATCGCCCCAGATGACGAATTCCTGCTCTGGATACCTGAGAGCTTTCAATATAATGTGGCATGGTGCTTTGCCCTTGTCCTTATCGAAGGCTGTGTACACCTCGCCGTAAACGTTGTGGAATCTAGTCACTCTTATATTCATGCCGTAGTCTTTCTGGTAAGCCTCGCACATTTTTTCCGTGACGAGCTTCTCCCAGCCGTAGAACTGGTCAGGTTCAGCGGGTATGGCATCTTCCTCTTTCAAGGGGGTCACAGCCGTGTCTTTCTGGCGGTACTCGGGATAGACACAGGCTGATGAGCTGTAGAAATACCCCTGGACTTTATTCTCCAGAGCAGCCTGCAGCATGTTGGCATTTATCAATATGTTGTCCCGCATAATATCAGCGCCGACGGCGGTTATGTAACCGATGCCTCCCATATTGGCTGCAAGCTGGAAGATATAGTCCTTATCTCTGGTCAGCTTCTTGCAGTTGTCTTCCTTTCTCAGGTCAACTGACACAAATTCCACCCCGCCTTTGATGTCCTCGATATTCTTAGTTGAGCCGCTGGACAGGTCATCTGCTATGGTGACCCTGGCTCCCTTGTTCATCAGAGTGCGCGCTATATGCGACCCTATCAGCCCAGCCCCACCCGCCACCAGAACTCTCCTGTCAGCCCAGTTGATTGCCATCGTCATTTCACCTCTTTCCAGCTTGTTAGTGCCGAGTTTTTCCAGTCTCTGTGTCCTGTTGCCATGCTTCTTCAAAATTCGCCTGGAGCAAATATTATAGCACAGGAATTTGTGAAACTACACTGGTTTGGCAGTTTTGGCTTGTATAACCGTTTCTCCTATTTCGTATTAACCTTTCACCAAACGGCACTGCTTCGCCGGCGAAGGCTGGTTCTTGTGGTATAGCGAACTCCAAGGTAGCGATTTGCAGCAGTTGCTGTGTAATAGACCTTGTTGTATTATATTGGCTAGTCAAATGGAGAAAGTGAACTTGCTCCTGAGACGAAACGGCTGAACGGCAACCGCTCTTTGAAGGAAGGTAAATTGTAGATGGGTGCCAGGAATTCCAGGATTGACACAGTGTTCTCGGTAGTCATCCCTGTATTCAATGAAGAAGGCAACCTTGAACCTCTATATACACGGCTCACGAAGGTGATGAAGGATTTGGGGAAGCCTTATGAAATAGTCTTCGTTGACGACGGCAGCAGCGACCGCTCATTTCAGGTATTAAAGGATATCCATAGTAAAGATAAGAGAGTCAGGGTTATAAGATTTACACGGAACTTCGGGCAGCACCCGGCAATCATGGCGGGGTTCAGTGCTGCCGGAGGCGAAATCATAATAACCTTAGATGCGGACCTGCAGAATCCACCAGAGGAGATACCGAAGCTTATCAGAAAACTCGACGATGGGTACGAGGTGGTATTTGGAGTTTTCGAACGGCGTAAACACTCTGCCTTCAGGAGGGCAGGCTCGTGGTTTGCCAAGTGGGTACTGGCTAGAATATTGCCTGTGGGGGCTACCAACCTGAGTGGATTCAGGGTATTGAGGTCCTATACAGTCGCCCAGCTTAAGTTACTAAACGAGAAAAGCAAGTTCCTCGATGGGTTGCTATGCTGGATGGGCTACAAAATCGGGACAGTTGAAGTGAAACATGATGCGAGACATACTGGAAAGACAAAATACAGTATATTCAGGCTGGTTAGCCTGTGGCTGGACATGGTTGTTTCTTTCACCGACCTGCCTCTTAAAATTGCCACATTTGGCGGGCTATTACTCGGTATAGTAGGCTTTGCGCTGGCAATATTCTATCTTGTGTGGCGCTTTGTGTATGGATTCGGCATACCCGGTTTTGCCACCACTGTCATTCTTATTACTGTGTTCTCTGGTGTCCAACTCTTTTGTTTAGGCATCCTGGGCGAGTATCTTGGAAGGATGAATAAAGAGGTGAAGAATAAACCAGAATACGTCGTGCGTGATAGATTGGAGAGTGGAGAGAAGCCCTCCAGCTAGATATTTGAAGTCAGGATAAATCAGGAAGATGGTAGATGTAGTATTGCTTAATAGGTCTCATTTAGATGAAGTTAGAAGGCTGGTTATTAGTACAAACTTTAAACCCTACCGATATTTACTGAGAGAGATACCGGCAGAAAAATTGAATGACTATTTCTATAATCAAATTCTGGAAACTCTTACCGACAAATTGAAAACTCCCTATGTTGCTTGCATGAAAGGCAAGGCAGTAGGTCTAGGAATCATAGAAGAGTTAGAGTGGGATTCCACTGTATTTGGAATAAGAATGGCGAAGGTAGAACATTTAATCGCAGATGATTCCCGCATAAAAACAGAAATAATTAAAGACAGGCTAATAGCAACTATATGTGGACAATGTATAGAAATGGGAATTGAGCACCTATCATGCAAAGTTAATACAGACGACATCGCCAGTATTCACGCACTTGAAAAAAATCGGTTTAGATTGATGGATACGTTGTTGGACTATGCCTTCGATTTCAGGAGGTATCCAATAGAGGACTTTGAACCTCCATGTATTATCAGGCCCATTCAAAAGGGAGAGGATAAGGATATTGCTGAGGTAGCCCTGGTAGCATTCAGAAACCACTTTGGTCGTTTTCATACTGACAAGAGGCTTGCCCGAAAGGGCGCGAGTGAACTGTATGCGAGATGGGCAAAAAATGCTTACCGGGGCTATGCAGATATTGTTTTTGTAGCCCAATTAGACAAGAGAATTGTTGGATATTCTGTTTGGAAAAAGCCAGGTTTAGCTGAAGAGTTACTCGGCATAAGAGTTGGTTCATATGGCATTTGCGGTATCCATCCCGACGCACATGGGATGGGTATTTTCAAAGCTCTAACCCTGGCCGGCATGAAATGGCTAAAGGGAAAAGCAGACATTATCGAAGGTCCCACCCACGTTAATAATTATCCAGTTCAGAGAGGCTATGCAACATTGATGTGGCAAATACTTGATGCAAGGCATACATTTCACAAATGGATAAGAAGGAGAACAAGTTGAAGCAGAATATCCTAATTACGGGTGGGGCTGGTTTCATCGGCAGTAATTTTGTGCGTTATATATTTGAGCATTACCCTGATTACAACATCATCGTCCTCGATGCTCTTACCTATGCCGGCAATACCGACAATATCCCGGATAACATCAAGAAGGATTCGAGGTTCAGTTTCTGGTATGGCAATGTGAGGAATGGGGAACTGGTCAATGACCTGGTGGCAAAATCAGATGTCGTCTTTCACTTCGCCGCTGAGTCCCATGTCGCCAGGTCAATTTTTGACAACGCTGTCTTCTTTGAAACCGACGTTCTGGGAACCCAGACGGTGGCAAATGCTATGCTGAAAAACCGGGATTCCGTCAAGAGGTTTATTCACATCTCCACCTCTGAGGTATATGGCACGGCTACAGAAACACCAATGACCGAAGAGCACCCTTTGAACCCGGCAAGCCCTTACGCCAGCGCCAAAGCTGGTGCTGACAGGCTGGTCTATTCTTATTGGGTGACCTATGGTCTACCGGCAATTATCATACGGCCCTTCAACAACTACGGCCCTAATCAGCATCTGGAGAAGGTGATTCCCCGCTTTATCACCAGCGCTTTGTTGGACGAACCGCTGACCGTTCACGGCTCAGGAGATAATACCAGAGACTGGGTCTACGTGGAAGATGTGTGCCAGGCGCTTGATAAGGTAATGCATACAAATCTAGACAAGGTGAAGGGAGAGGTGATTAACATCGGCACAGGGAGGGACACTGCTGTCATGACAATTGCGGAGATGGTCCTGGATATTCTCGATAAGCCAAAATCGCTGATTACACAAATTGGAGACCGTCCCGGGCAGGTGAGTAAGCATATTTCTTCTACCAATAAGGCTTTGAGTGTGTTGGGCTGGAAGGCACAGACTGATTTCGAAGACGGTCTCGCCAGGACCATTGAGTGGTACCAGCAAAATCCCGCCTGGTGGCAGAAGCTACTGTGGATGAGGCACGTGCCTATAAAGACAAGGGATGGCAAGGTTGAGTACCACTAAAGTTTCCGGTGTTTATCCGCCCATGTTGTGCTGTCCGAACTGCAGAAACCCTCTGGAACAACTGGACGAAGGGTATTTCTGCCGGAGCTGTGCTCGTTCCTTTCCCATAATTGATGGCATCCCCTCATTTGTTGACCAATATGTAACCGCAGGCAGCTTTGATGCTTCGGCTTTTGAGTTTCTGTTTGAGATGGAGCAGAAACACTTCTGGCATGTGGGAAGAAGGGAAATAATTCTGGATGTACTTAGAAGGGACATCCCCGACTTAGCCGGGTCCAGGATGCTTGAAACTGGCTGTGGTAATGGGAACATATTATGGTACTTGAAGCAGAACGGGATTAACATCGAAGGTGGAGATATTTTTCTTGAGGGCTTGAATTTTTGCCGAAAGCGAGCCGGCTCTGTTGCTCTATATCAGATAAATATACTGGCTCTCCCATTTAATGATAAATTCGACGTAATAGGAGCCTTCGATGTACTGGAGCATATCGACGATGACAAGAAGGCGCTGGCAGAAATGAGCCGTACTCTAAAAAGTGAAGGGAACTTGATATTGACTGTACCAGCACACAGGTTTCTCTGGAGCTATTTTGACGAGGCTTCAAGCCACAAGCGCCGGTATAGCAAGCTGGAGATGGTGACCAAACTAGAACAGGCTGGCTTTGCTGTAAAGAAAGCATCATATTACATGTTTTTCCTGTTCCCCCTGCTTGCTGCCATCAGGCTAATCGGCAACGCCAGGCACCGCAGAGATAACAGGAAGATAAACGTCAAGTCGTCTTTGGAAGTAAGGACGGTCCCGGTGGTGAACGAGGTCTTTCTGGGACTATTGAGGTTGGAGAGATTTTTATTGCGCTATTTCGATTTGCCCTTTGGCACTTCGCTGCTGGTTCTGGCTGAGAAAAAGTAGCTCAAAATGAAGATTGAGTTCTACAAACACAATATCGAGCAGGGGGATATCGACAATGTGGTCGAGGTGCTGAATTCGCTTTTTCTGACCACTGGCGAAGTGGTTAATGAGTTTGAGGACAGGTTGTCGCGGTATTTGGGCTGCAGATATACCGTGGGAGTAACCAGTTGCACAGCCGCTTTACACCTGGCCCTGTTGGCATACGGTATTGGTTCGGGTGACGAAGTCATTACCACGCCGATGACATTTATCTCCAGCGCTAACTCGATAATATACGCTGGCGCAACGCCTGTTTTTGTGGATGTGGAACCTGAAACGGGAAACATTAACGCGGATTTAGTTGAAAGCGCCATTACCTCAAAGACAAAAGCCATCTTGCCGGTTCATCTGTACGGGCAGATGTGCGATATGAGGAAAATTAAGAATATTGCAGATACGCATCGTCTGGCTGTCATCGAGGACGCTGCACATGCCCTAGAGGCGGTAAGGGATAGCGCCAGACCCGGCGAACTGGGAGACGCAGCCTGTTTCAGCTTTTATGCTACCAAGAACATCACATCAGGCGAAGGTGGAGCCATTAGCACCAATAGCGAAGAAATCGCCGAGAGGCTTAAGAAACTAAGGCTGCACGGTATGAGCAAAGGAGCTGCTGACAGGTATTCCAGGAGATACGAGCACTGGGACATGGAGATGCTGGGCTGGAAATACAACATGAGCAACATTCAGGCTGCTCTCCTGCTGAACCAATTGGAAAGGATTGAGAGAAACTGGCAGAGGCGTGAGGCTATCTGCCGGAGATATGAAGAGGCATTCAGGGATAATCCTCAAGTGTCTTATCCGAAAGTGCTTGCCAACTCGAAGAGCGCAAGACATCTATTCACAGTCCTGGTGCCGCCGGAGAAGCGCGACAAAATATTGGGGCGACTTCAGCGTAAGGGAATTGGAGTGGCAGTGAACTTCAGAGCAATTCATTTGTTGACTTTCTACAGGCAAACCTTTGGTTACAAGAGAGGCATGTACCCCATCGCCGAAAGAATAGGCGACAGCACCATAACTCTGCCTCTATATCCCAAGTTAAGTGACGAGGAAGTGGAGTATATAATTAGCGCGGTTAACGAGTCGACCGCCGGATAGACCGAAGGGAGCATTATGATATATGTGCTACTACTGATTACTCTGGCAGGCATGGTTGCGGCACAATTGCTGCTTAAGAAGGGATTGATTGAGTTGGGACAGTCCCCTTCAGAAGTTGGCGGACTCATTCACTTCTTCACGGGGGTTTTCACCAACCTTTACGTGCTTGCTGCCATATTTGCAGTACTGGTTACTGCTCTGGCATGGATTGTGGCGCTATCCAAGGGCGAACTAAGCCGGCTCTACCCCTTCATGGGACTGTCCTTCGTGCTGGTTACCATATTCAGTGTACTGTTTCTTAAGGAGAATGTGACCCTGTGGGCTTGGATTGGCACTGTGTTGGTCTGCCTGGGGGTCTTTCTCGTCATGAGGAGCTAGTACATGCCCAAGAGGACACCTGGCAACATTCATTCCGGCATCCCACTGAAACTTGCTCTTCTTCTCATCTGTCTTCTGGCTCTGGGCGTGCGGATTGGTTTGATATGGAATTCGGGTGTAGGCTCCTACACCATGTGGACATTAAACAGTGAAGCTGCCAGGAACCTTGTGGAAGGCAGGGGCTATGTTATTGATAGACAGTATGTGGAAAGCATCACCGGGTTGATATGTGAGGGCAATGTGATGGTAGACCTGGAAGATGTTCCCCCGCCTGAAGAAGAGAAATTCACACCTTTCTACCAGCTTACACCGGGGACTCCCGCTCTGCTGGCAGCCACCTACTGGGTTTTTGGAGAGTACAGATACATCTATCTCCGCATACTGCAGGCAATCATTGACTCCCTTGGTTGCCTCGTGATATTCCTGCTAGCCAGGGAGCTTTTCAATAGAAGAACGGGGCTGATAGCCGCGGGCATATATGCTGTTTTCCTGCCAATCGCAGCCCTGGCGACTGCGGTAATACATGACGCCCTCATGCCATTCCTTACATTGACCTCTCTTTACTTTTTCGTAATGGGGGTGCGCAGAGGGGCGCTGAAGTTCTACGTGCTTTCAGCCGTCTTCGTGGGGATAAGCTGCTACTTCCAGCCAACCGCGATTTTCCTGCCATTGCTATACGGGGCGGGTCTGTTCATATATAGCCTCCGTAAATCCGGTTTCCGGGCTCAATTATTAAATGTGGCAAAGGTGACGGCTGTGATGGTGGTAGTCCTGACTGCTATCGTGTTGCCCTGGATTATCAGGAACTATCACGTCACCGGAGTTTTGAGTCCCAGCATGCGCATTGGTATGTGGGCTGGGCTGTGGGAAGGTATCGGCGAGTTTCCGGATAATCCGATAGGAGCAAAGCTTTGTGATGCCACGGCATGGGCTATTGCCAGAGAAGAGCTGGGCTATGACGTTGAATTCGGCTCACCTGCTTTCGACGCGGTATTCAAACCAAAAATGTTAAACCTCGTTAAGGAGCATCCAGGATGGTACGCCAGCGCCCTGGCAAGGAGGATTCCCAGAACCATTTTCTATGTGAACGCACTCGGCATTGAAGAACGTTGCCCTGAGGGTTTATCCTGGGCAGAATGGGATAGTCAGAGAGTTACCTGGGCGGATTACCTGCCAGCCGCAAGAGACGGCTCGCTTATTCGATTAGTGATAGAGCACCCCTATACCACATTTTACTGGGCTCTTGTGGCTTCGTTTGGTATTGTGCCCGTTCTCCTCAGCTTAGCCGGGATTTGGGTCAGGAGAAAGGACTGGAGGTCTCTGGTATTGGTTGCCACAGTCCCAATTTACTTCTCTGCGGTTCATACTCTAGTATTCGTGTCCGGCGCCGGAAAAAGCTTATTGCCCGGAAGTATAGCCTATATTGTCTTCAGTGCTATTGCTCTGGACTATATTTATGGCAGAATAACAGATAGGCGCAATCGGTGAATCGGATTACAGGCTTACTGCACAAAATCAAATTATATAAATTCTTAATCCTTATCATTATCCTGGCTTTTGGTATCAGGCTCGGCATAATATTTGGCACTTGCATATCGACGCCTTATACCGGAATGCTATCTCATTATCTTCTCTCGCCTTACAGCGGAGAAACAGCTCTCCACGGGGAGGGGGCGAGAAACCTGGTTGAAGGCAGAGGATTTGTTGCCGATGAAAATTATGTAGGCATCATACTTGGTCTTCAGCAAGGCTACAAGTTAATAGATTTGCAAGACATTCCTCCCCCTGAAGAAGAGCATTTCAGCCCAATTTACCAGTTTACCCCGGGGACCAGTTTCTTGCTTGCTGGCACCTTCTGGGTTTTCGGGGAATACAGGTATATTTATCTACGGGTGATTCAGGCAATAATTGATTCATTCGGCTGCCTGCTGATATTTTTAATTGGCAGAGAGCTATTTAGCAAGAGAATCGGGCTGATTTCAGCTTTCCTGTATTCTATATGGGTTCCCATTGCGTATCTATCGACCTGGGTACTGCATGATGCTTTGATGCCATTTATTACCTTGCTTTCGCTGTATTTTTTCATAGTGGCTATACGGACCGGAGGTAATAAATTTTACATCTTGTCAGCTATCTCAGTTGGTATCGGTTGCTATTTCCAGCCAACTATAATGCTTTTGCCGCTTATATTTGGGCTGGTCTTGTTTCTTCACGAATTTCACAGGGCAGATTTAAAGAAACATGTCTTTAAGGCAATCAAAGTTACTGTGATTATGATGGCAGTTCTTATATTATTTATATCACCCTGGGTAGTAAGAAACTATAATATCCTTGGCACTGTTACTTATGCTATGCGCGGTCCTGGATTATGGGTTACTATCTGGGAAGGCTTTGGGGAATTCGGGGAAAACCCTGCTGGAGCAGCACTGGATGACACCATAACCTACGAGCAGGCTAAAAGCTGGGGCTATGAAGGTAAAATCTTTACACCTGAATATAATGATTTCTTTAAACCAAAAGTTTTGGATGCTATAAAAGAACATCCATCCTGGTGGTTAAGCCTATTAGCCAGGAGAATTCCTTCCAGTCTGGGTTATTCTAGCGAGCTTGGGGTTTACTTTTGTGAATTTATTTCCGCAGTATTGAAAAGCCCGTTTAATATCGTACTTTGCAGAGGGCTTGGGGCAATGTTTACCATTACCCCCATTTTGCTCAGTCTATTTGCTGTATGGATTATGAGGAGAAGGTGGAAAACACTGCTTCTGGTGGCACTTTTACCGGTATATTTTTCTCTGGTGCATATATTTTTCTTTAGTTCCTCTTATAAAAGCATAGCGCCGGGCACTGTGGGCTATATAATTTTAAGTGCTGTTGCTTTAGATTATATCTATGGCATGATAAAGGGTAGCAGGGAGGCTAAGAAATTAGCTACGCCGCCAAACTGATGAAGAACACAGCATAAAACCTACAAGTCTATAACCGCAGAGATAGCAAGATTCCATCTCAAAATGTATTCCCAGTGATAGATTTCAGGATTGAACCATCTTACCCTTTATTTTTTAAAAAGGTCGCATGGGTGAAAAAGGTCTTCACCCACAATAGTATGCCTATCAAGTCCCAGGCTTTCAAGGTTTGAGTATATGTTTTTGGGGGATAGAACCGACGCGCATAAGTCATATCCAGGTTGGGGAGGCTGGCATTGGACTGCAGCAGCGCATCAAAGTAATCTCTTGATGAACTTTCAGTTAGCCACTTATGTATCGGCGCCGTTAGCCCGGCTTTCTGCCTGCCGGCAGCTACTTCCGGCGGCAGCAGGTCGTATCTATTAATCAACTTCCTGAGCAGGTATTTGGTCGTCCCATGCCGGTGCCTCAGCGATATCGGAATACTCAGGGCAAAATCAGTCATAGGCGGGTCAAGCAGCGGAGACCTTATTTTCAACCCTGTAGCCGCCACAGATTTGTCCAGCCTGAGCAGGTCGTTGGGGAGTTCACCGCTAACCATGACATGTGATATTTTCTCGATGTTACTGCCGGAATTCGCCATATTTATGGTTTTGACTGTGCTGTCAGTTAACCCCTGCGAACTGGCATCATTAAGCATTCTCGCCAGATCTTCCTCCGGGAAATAAGGATGAAAAACTCGAGAGGCGATTCTATATTGCCATTCAGGATGACTGGCATGCTCCCGGGTGAAAAATTCTGCTGCTAAAGACAGAGTTTTCGAGCCGGTCCAGTTAGCCAGGGGCATAGCCAACCCCCTACCCACCTTCAAGGCTGGTTTCCTGATTGGTCCCAACTTCGAGAAAAAGCTGATTACCATGGGGTCTTCCCAATAGTCATTCCTATAGCCTATAAATAGCTCGTCTCCACCATCACCGGTGAACAATGTTTTCACCTCCTCCCTGGCTGCTTGCATAAGATAATAGGTAGGTATGAAGGTGAACTTTACCAGAGGTTCATCGTAGAGCCACTGCAATCGCTCCAGATCGCTTACGATTTTTTCTGTATCTAATTTGACGATGCGACAATCCATATCCAGGTATCTGGATATTTTTACAGCCATGTCCAGCTCAGAACTATCACCATCACCATAGTCCAGGGAGAAGCTTAGTATTTTGGAGTTTCGGCTGACATGTTTTAGAGCAGAGGCAATCAAAGATGAGTCCAGTCCCCCACTCAGCGCTACTCCTATCTTACCTTCTTTCCCGGGCAACTGGGCTGTGGCGGCGTTTTTGAGGTTTGTCCAGGTGGCTTGAGTCCAGTGGTCCATATCTAAAGGCGCTTGCTCACAGGGCATGGGGTGCCAGTATTTACAATGTCTAACCTCTCCGTTTTCAAGCTCCACCATGTCTCCGGGCAAGACCTTGTAAACGTGTTTGAGTAAAGTCTGGTTATCAGAGATAAAGCCGCAACTCAGATAATAGCCCAGCGCTTCGGGGTTGACCTCCGGCTTAAATTCCTCAAGAGCCAGGAAACATTTCATCTCCGAAGCAAAAAAAAGCGCCTGCCGGGTCTGCAAGTAATACAACGACCTGGTGCCGTATATGTCCCGGGCTAAAGTTAGCTTTGTGTGGCTGCTGCCTGTGTTGACTATGGCGAGAGCGAAGCTTCCCCTCAAAGCTTTTATAGTGCCTTTAGATGAACCGGCAGTTACGAGGTGCTGGTAAATTTGTGAATCGTCTTCAACCAGCCGGTTGCCTACGGCATAAATATCGTGGTCAAGCACGATAGACGTGGCTCTCTTGCTATACAGTCCAGGCTCATCTGCACGTCGGATTGCCGCAATCGTGGCACCATTATTGGCGGAGACTTCGACTATCTCACCTCTGTGCTCCATGAGGGACGTCATCCTCTTCAATAGCGCCTCGTTCTCGATTCCTATAGCGCCGCATATTCCAGACATTTCAGTTAAACTCCTTTCAAGATTTTCGCCCCCGTATGACCATGAACCATCCGAGACGCTGTGGGATAAATTTGCCAACCCATGACGGGAAGTATCCGTCCCTCTTGTAGCGAAGGTCGTAAGGAGTGAGGCGAAACTTTATTTTCACATCTTCAAACGCCGAGAACATCTTCCGGGTCTCGACTGCAGTATAGGCTTTCGTGCCCGGGCTTTCATGGTGTTTGGCGAGTATGTCTTTCAAGCTCCTCAAAGGCTTAAAGGCAAAAAGACCGTACCTGAGATACATTTGTAGAGCGACCAGCGAATGCCTGTGGTAGAGCATAATACAAACCTCACCGCCCGTCCTGGTTACACGATACACTTCTTTAATAGCTTGTTCAGTATCAGGCGTGTGGTGCAAGACACCCCAGGAATATACCAGGTCGAATGAACCTGCTTTAAAGGGCAATTGTTCGGCATCGGCTATTAGTACGTTGCCCTGGCAATTGTAAAAACGCAGTCTGGTCTTTGCCAGTGAAGCTGAGTGCGATGATAAATCTACGCCCGTGATAAGAGAACCTGCTTTAGCAAAGCGCAACAGGTCGCTACCAGCGCCACACCCCACCTCCAGCACTCCCTTACCTTCCCATCTATTAAACTGGGCATAGTCAGCGATAAATGGCTCCAGTTTGTTGCGTTTTTCCGATATAGCCTCGAAGTATTCGAGTGTCTCAGGCTCAATATTTATATCGCCAGTCCCGCAGGGAGTTGTGTCCCAAAACTGCTGGACCGATTCCTTTTCTTTCTGTGGCATCTGTTTCAAAGTTCTACGTTCTAAGTTCTAGGTTCTACGTTCTAGGTTCTAGGTTTAGATGGTTGAGGGCGACCGTATTTGGTATAAAGCCTGTCGACTATCATCTCCATTACCCTTATAACCTCGCGCCCTTCTTCACCTGTAACAGGCGGAGCCGTACCTTTGATAATGCTATCGACGAATAGCTCCACTATTTTCTCGTGTCCCACTCTGAACTGGCCGGTGATTGTCTTGAATCCGTTGGCTATGAGACCGCTGATAGTTTGCGTTACCGTGCTGAGAGATGTTGAGACTAACTTAGCGGAACTGAGCGTTTTCTTAATGCCGTGTTTCACCAGCAGCATGCTCTGGAGGTCTATATAAAGAGCACCTTCTGAACCGAATATCTCTACCTCCGCAGCATATCGTTCACCGGAATATGAGATAGCCACGGAACTAATGCCATTACCAGCATCGAGATCGAGCCTGAACTCATCAAATGGTGCCCAGGGATGCACCAGGTAATTTTTGGCGAATACTTCCACATTATTAACCCTATCCAGAAAAGCCAGGGAGATATAGACAGGATGAGGACCAGTTTCACCAATCAATCCACCGGGCAGCTTGTGTATCCAGTAGTCCTGGCGCATTATCATTTCATCTTTCGGGTCTGATAACAGAATTCTCATGCCTCTGAAATCGCCTATGGCTCCCGCTTTGACCAGCTCTCTGGCTTTGATAAGCGGGGGATGAAAGAGCACGTTATGAACAATGCAAAGTTTGCGATTGTTCTTTGCTGCTGCCTCTATCATCTTGTCACAATCAGCAGTAGTAAGCGCCATGGGTTTTTCCATCAGCACATGGCAACCGGCCTCAAGCGCCTCAACTGCTATGGGAGCATGTATCTGAGGTGGAGTGCAGACATCAACCATGTCGACTTTTTCAGCCTTGAGCATCTCTGCCTGACTAACAAACACTTTGGGAATTCGATGTCTCAAGGCGACTTGTCTTGCCAGTTCTTCATTTTTATCACATACAGCCCGCACAACGACCCTGTCTTTCAACCTGGCAAAACTGGGAATATGGCGCTTATCGGCTACAGCACCACAACCCACTATGGCAACGTTAAGTTTAGATGGCATCATTCTCCTAACAAGCTAAAATCTGGCACATGAGAATTCTATGTTCTATGTTCTATGTTCTAGGTTCTACGTTCTACGTTTTTGTGTCGATAATTAGAACCTGGCACAGGCCTCTATGTTATCCTGGTTTTCGACAATCCAAGCGTATACTCTTTTTATCCCATCTTTTATTTTTGTTCCTGGCTCATAACCGAGGGCTTTCCTGGCTTTCTCTATGGAGGCTCTCCGGCGTGTAATCTGGTCCCAATCGCGGCGAGGTTTAAAGGCGACGCCTGACGGGTTTCCCGTTAGCTCATTGACCATATTAGCTATATCAATCACCCTGGTTTCTGTTTCCGACGCCAGGTTGAAGGCATCGCCTACCGCCTGAGGTATTGCCCCGAGTCGTAACGTGCCGTCAACTATGTCTTCAACATAGGTGAAATCCCGGGTCTCCTCACCGGTGCCGGTTATGGGGAGGGGCATCTTGTGCAGTGCCCACCACATGAAATTGGGAATGACGTTGCGGTAAGCGCCTGGTATTTCACCGGGACCATAAACATTAAAGTATCGGGCTATGGCTACAGGCAAGCCATAATAGTTGTGGAAGAAATTGCAGTAAAGTTCACCCAGAAGCTTGGTGATTTGATAAGGAGTGTCGAGGTGTAGGGATACGTAATCCTCTTTCAATGGAAGCGGTGCCTGGCTGCCGTAAACCGAGCAGCCGGATGAAGCGAAGACAAACTTGCTTACTCTGGCAAGATGAGTGTACTCGAGTACCTTGAGAGTGCCGAGACCGTTGACCTCGAGGTCGGTCTCAGGATTATCAACTGAATTCTGATTGGCGAAGTGCGCTGCCAGGTGGAAGACAAAGTCGAGTTTTGCAGAGAACGCTCTCTTTAGTGCTTCTTCATCCAATACACTGCCCTCGATAAATATCACCTTGGAGTCAACAGGTACATTCCATTTTTCAGCCGCTGAGAGGTCGTCAAGAACGATTATTTTGCTGGCTTCGGCTTCTATTAGAGCTTTAGTCAGATTACTGCCAATGCACCCAGCTCCACCGGTGATGAGGATGTTTTTATCTTTATATTCGCTCATATAGTGTTTCATGGTGCTCCTTTTTAAGTTCTACGTTCTAGGTTCTACGTTGAACTCTGAACCTCTTAACTTAGAACCTAGAACTTTTTACAACTTCTTCTAGAATTTTCTCGAATTCGTCGGTTATTCTGTCCCAGCTGTATTTCTGGACAAATTTCCTGGCTTTATCGCCGAGCTCTACTATTTTACCATCTTTGACAAGGCTTTTGGCTTTAACGATGGCATCAGCTGGCTTATCAACATAGACTACGCCGTTGCTTTTACCAAATTCCTTCATAACTCCGGGCAGTCTTGTAGATATCACTGGTTTCTTCATAGCCATGTACTCATACAACTTAATGGGCACTATGTCATGCATTGTTTTTTCCCAGGGGTATGCCGGTAACAGGCATATATCCGAGGCAGAGATGAAAGCCGGCATCTCTGTATACGGCTTCTGCCCGGTTAAGATGAGCCTGTCCTGCAAATTGTGTTTATCTCGTATTTGCTTAAGGTCTTCAAAAGCATCGCCTTCGCCAACTATAAGTAATTTCAGGTTCTTGTTAGTTTCTTTGGTTAACTCGTGAGCTACCTCTTTTAAGCCGGAGAAATGATACAGCCAGCCCATAAAAAACAATACAGTGTCAGTTTCCTTGAGTCCATATTGTTTCCTTAAATTGCCGATGCTTGCTGATGGTTTAAACTGTTCAACGTCTATGCCAGCTCTGATTACACTAGTTTTGCTGGCTGCGGCACCGGCAGTGATAACATAGTCTTTAAGCTTGTCATTGATTGTCAGCGTCCTGTCCGCTTGCCTTAGCGTTCTGTGTTCCAATATCTTGCCGAGAAACTGTAACGGCTTAAATGGTATCAATCGATGTAACACGTCTATCCAGTAATAAACGAAGGGGATGTTATTTCTCCTGGCTGCCTTTATTGCCAGATAGCTATTCAGTATACTGAAACCGATAATCACGTCGGGGGAAAACTCCGCTATCTGGTGTTTGATTTCTGTTCTATGGGTGAAAATCAGAGAAACATAATCCAGCAAGGGGATTTTAATTATTTCAGGACGAATTACGGTGACCTTCGCCCCTTGATTAACCTTGAATACATTTTCGAATAGCTGGCTTTTGGAATAAAGCTCCCTTTTGTCCTGGTCTCGCCACAAAATCTCGTAATCGATAACCCGAATCTGGTGACCTCTAAGCGAAAGGCGGTCTGCTAGCTGATGTTGTTGGTGTGGCCCTCTCTTGAGCCAATCGCTTTCCTGGACAATAAGGATTTTCATAAGAGTTCTAGGTTCTAAGTTCTAAGTTCTAGGTTTTAAGTTCAAGGTTTGGATTGGGCTACTTAAATCCGTAGGCTTTGCGCATCCATTCAATAGTCTTGGGGATTCCGTCCTCCAGCGGAACCTTGGGGGCGTGCTTAAGGTCTCTCCTGGATTTGGAGAAGTCCATGTGCTTGAAGCGCGTTGTAAACGGCTCCGCTTCCTTATAGGTGACTTTAGCATCAGTTTTGCCCAGATTTTTTAATATCAGGTCGGAAACATATTTGATATCGTGCTCCCACTCCTCTTTGCCTCCGATGTTATAAACTTCGCCGGGTATGAAGTTATCTACAATGTTGGCGAATGTGCGACAGGTATCTTCCACATAATCGAAGATACGCTTGTGCCCCAGATAGACTGTATACGGCTCATCATGCAGAGCCTTATAAATAAAAGCCGGGATTACGCCACGGTAGGGGCTGTAATGCTCGTGCGGACCGTAAGCATTGACCGGTCTAACCCTGACAGTCTCCGTGCCGAACATGGCTTGAGAGTTCAAGCACTGTAGCTCTCCCGCCCATTTAGTTATAGCGTAGTCGTTCATCTGTTTTATAGCTACTTTGTCCATCACGTCTTCACTCATTATCCCATCATAATCTCCGTAGACCTCGGCACTGGAAAAGAATATCATGCGGAACTTCTTCTGCTCCTGAATCCGAAGCATATTCTTAGTACCTATCACATTGGTCAGCCACAGGTTTTCATAATAGTCCTCGCCGTTCCAGCGTCCGTACTCTGCCGCCAGATGATATACATAATCAAAGTCATGCCGCTCGAAAATCCTTTCCAGCTGGCGGTATTCGGTAACATCGCAGCGGGTGTAGTTTTGGCACTCTGAATGACCTAAGTCACAAATCCAGACTTCGTGTCCCCGTCTTGTTAGTTCAGGGACAAGATTTGAGCCAATAAAGCCACTGCCACCAGTAATCAATATTTTAGCCATAGTTAATCTCCTGTTATGATTTCAACTATCCTCTCGCCCGCTTTCCCATCGCCGAAAGGATTAATCCAGTTATTCTCGCGGCTAATCATAATCTTAACACAATCGAGTATTTTGTCTGAAGACGCACCAGCTAGCATATTAGCGCCAACATCAATGGTTTCCGGTCTCTCGGTATTGTCTCGCAGAGTAACGCAGGGGACTTTGAGTATACAAGCCTCTTCCTGAACTCCTCCAGAGTCAGTCAATATAAGCCTGGCATTGCATTCGAGTTGAAGGAAGGAGAGGAAATCTAAAGGTTCAACAAGTTTCAAGTTCTTGGGGTCAAGGTTAAAATGTTCCATCATCTTTCGAGAACGGGGGTGAATTGGATAAATTACAGGTAATGCAAACTCGGTAGTTACTCTATCCAGCCCCTCTAGAATTGAAGAGAGCCTTGCCTCATTATCCACGTTCTCCTGGCGGTGAAGTGTTATCAGGAAGTAGTTTCTGGGTTCAGGATTCAAGGTTCTATGTTCTGCGTTTGAAGTTATAGGTGTAACATCGAACTTAAAACTTCTTTTAGCTATTTCCAGATTCTGATAGACAGCGTCAACGATGGTATTACCAGTTACAAATATCTTGTCGCGGTGGATGCCCTCACCGAGGAGGATTGCCTCTGCCTTCTCCGTCGGAGCAAACAGGTAATCGGAGCAATGGTCGGTTAGAATACGATTGATTTCCTCGGGCATCTGCCTGTCATAACTTCGCAGACCAGCTTCGACATGCCCAACGGATATATGGAGCTTAACCGCTGCCACTGCGCCAGCAAACACGGAGTTAGTATCACCCTCAACTAAAACAATGTCAGGTTTTTCAATTTCAAGAACTTTCTCCACACCGATAAGTATCTTAGCGGTTTGTTCCGCGTGAGAGCCGGAACCTACCTCCAGGTTATATCTAGCATCTTGTAATCTTAGCTGTTCAAAAAAGACCCTATCCAGGTTATACGAATAGTGTTGCCCCGTATGGAGGATAAAGTAGTTTACCCTATTGCTCTCAAGCGCTCTTGCTACCGGAGCCATCTTAATTATTTCGGGGCGGGTACCCACAATTACAGCAATCTTCATCTGCACAATCTTATACTACACCAATACCTTACCAGGTGCCAGTAATCTTTCGGTGCTGCAATGCAATGAGGCGAAGCCGGCAACTCATACCAACAAGCAGTTTGTCCTGCTAGCGAGACGCGTCCAAGAAATAGTTCAACTGGTCATTAATTATGTCCCTGAGGCTATGCCGCACCTTAAAGCCGAGTTCTTCAATCTTTGCCGTTTTGGTCAACAAAATCGGCACTTCAGCCGGTCTGAACTTTTCCTCATCAAACTCTATAGTTATTTTTCCTTTATCGGTAGTAACAAAAATTCCTCTATCCGAAAGCTGGAACTCCAATTTACCTTCCAGCATCAGCTTATCCACCTTCGTCTTTTCAAAGCCAAGCCCGAACATCTTTGAGTTGTCCAACTCATTGGGATTATCTACCGCTTTCTTGCCACCAAGCGTCTCAATTCTATTCACAGCATATCCAGCACATTCCAGACTAAGCAGGAGATAGCTCAGCACCGAGTTTGTCCTCTGTGAGCCCTGGTTGTAAACGTCTCCATATCTGCCTTTTTCAGCCAGCAGGCAGTATCCCTTCAGAATATCATTGACATGCGACCAGTCCCTGAAGGCATTGACATTGCCTATAACTAGCTTATCGATTTCACCACGCTTGTATTGCATCACCTGTCGAGTAATCGACGCGGTCACAAACATCGTGCCTCGGCCAGCCCCTTCCTGATTGAAGCCTCTAGAGACTATTGTTTTCAATCCATAACAGGCATGATAGTTTCTCATAAGATAATCAGCGTAAACCTTGCTGACGGCATAGGGAGACATGGGACGAAGAGGATTGGTCTCAGTTATGGGCAATTCAGGGATGCTGGTCGGCTCCGGGAAGACTGTCCCGTACTTCTTCTTGATTTGCTGATACTGATAGTCTAAGAAAAATACGAGACCATATTCCTCGCTGCTTCCTGCGAAAACTATTGCAGCATCCAAGCCTTTATTTCTGATTGCCTCAAGGAGATTAGCCGTCCCCATACAATTGATATCCATGGTTTCAGTCGGAGAACAAAATGACCTGGGAATAAAAGACTGGGCAGCTAGATGAAAGACGATATCCGGCTTAGCCTGGTCTAAAGCAAAGGCAACGCTGGAAATGTCTCGCACATCTCCTTCCAGTAAGACAACCTCATTCTCAATTCCCAGATATTTAATATTTTGCGGGAGGCTGCCATCAGCCCGCCTTCTAACCAGCCCGAAGACATTGGCTCCTTCATTTAGGGCATGCTTTGCCATATTTGAACCGACAAAGCCGCTTACGCCGGTGATGAATACGTTCTTGCTCTTCAAGCTCATTTTAGCCTCCTTTTATCCGTGTTATTGAGTTTATTAGCTTTCACTTACTGGTCATACTTCTACCTTAAGAGGCGGAGCTTTATCACGGCAAAGGCAACACCAAGGCCGTGCGCTACAGGATTAAGGCTGGAGCCCTGGGAGTGATAGACGCAGGAGATGGGCGCTTCAGCGATGACCAGGCCCCTTCTTCTGGATTTAATTAAGACTTCAACACTGAAACTAAAACCGCTTTCTGTGATATTTATGGCATCGAGCAGCTTTCGACTATGGGCACGGAAGCAGCTCTGTGAATCAGATACCTTTATCCTCGAGCCGAAGTTGTACAACCACGTGATTACGTCGATACCGAATTTACGATAACGCCGGATATTAGTTCTTTGAGTTTCTTGGGTTTGTTGAGCGGGTTGGAGAAAGCGGGAGCCAATGACCAGGTCTGCCTCACCATGAAGAATCGGAGCCAGAACCTGCGGAATCTCATCAGGATTGTGCTGACCATCGCCATCCAGAGTCACCATCACATCAGCACCACATGTTTTTGCCGCTTCGAACGCCGACCTGGTAGCCGCTCCAGCACCCTGCCTCGTTCCATGCCTTATGACCTCAGCACCAGCATCTTTAGCTACTTTAGAGGTATTGTCAGTTGACCCATCATCTATAACAATCACTTTATCAACGTATCTGCGAGTTCTAGTTACTATATCTTTGATGAACTGCTCCTCATTCAGACAAGGAATGGCAGCGATGAGCACAAGTTGAGATTTATTGAGATTTATTGAGACCGGTTGAGTATTCACTGAGATGCCTTACTTAGCTTCCGAGAGTTAGAGATTAGGTTATTCAGTTTGACACCCAGTTTGTCGATGGTGATTAAGAGACTGGTGATTGGTTGAGATTGATTGAAATAACCGAGTTCCTGTGCAATAGGCAAATGGCTCTTGAGTTCATAAAGCGAGCCTCGAGCATTGAGATAGAATTTGGCTTTGTCAAGGTAGTGATAGCGTCCAAAGCCTTCAGCAATGTTAGCTGGTACAGATAAAGCGGCTCGTTTAATCTGGGAAACCAATACAAAGGATTCTTCATTGGGAAAATGCCTGCTTATCTGGTAGGTCTCCATAACTATGTTTTTTCCCATCTGCCATACCTCAAGGTCTTCAAACGATTTACCCATTCTCTACCAATCTCTACAGCCTCAACCAATCTCAACTAATCTCTATCCATCTCTAAAAATCATCACTTTACCGTGACTGATTTTGCCAAATTCCTGGGTCTATCAGGGTCATATCCCCGGCTAACCGCCAGGTGGTATGCCAGGAGCTGAAGCGGGACTACAGCGATTATGGGATATAAGAGCTCGTCGACTTTGGGAATCTTGACCCAGAAATCATAAATCTCATTTTTTCTATCAGAGACGGCAATAATATAAGCACCTCTTGACTTAGCCTCCGTGGCATTGCTTAATGTTTCACGGTAAGTATAGTCATCGGGGCAGATTACAGCTACAGGGGTCCTTTGTTCGATAAGGGCTAGGGTACCATGCTTGAGTTCGCCTGCCGGCATACCCTCTGCATGAATATAGGAGATTTCCTTTAGCTTCAGAGCGCCCTCGGAGGCGATGGCGAAGTTAATCCCCCTGGCTATATAGTAGAAATCATTCGTGGTCTTCAATTCCTGGCTCAGCGTACTAATCTTGTCATTGTTCCATTCGATAGTTTTAGCCACTTTATTGCTGATGTTTTTGAGATCGGTAACGGCTTTATCAAAAGAGTTGACCATGGAAAACGACAAAAGATAGAAGACAACCAACTGACTGATGAAAGACTTGGTAGCTGCGACACATAGCTCAGGACCACAATTAAGATAGATAACATGATGGCTCATCTCAGCTAGCTGAGAATATGGCCTGTTGACGATAGAAACGATTTGGGCGCCAGCCTCTCTGGCCCTTTTTACACCTTCGATTACGTCTGACGTCTCGCCACTCTGTGAGACAGCTAAGACCACGGTATTCCTATCTACAGAATCAGCGAAATAATGAAATTCGGACGCCATAACCACATCACAAAACTTTCTGCCAACTTTGGAGAAGAGGTACCTGCCAACCAGAGCAGCATACCTGGAAGTGCCACAAGCGGTGACTATCACTTGACCAGCTCTAAGTATATCCATGGCAATCTTGGTGAATGACTCTTTATCCTGATTGGTAGCTGCCTCAATAGTCTGTGGTTGCTCCATAATCTCTTTAAGCATGAAAAACTGGTAGCCCTGTTTATCACTATCGCACCATTGCAAGTCAATATGCCGTGCTTCTTTTTTCAGCTTATTACCTGCGGCATCGAAAATCTCAACCCCTTTTGATGTTAGTACCGCTACCTCAGTGTCAGCCAGAGGCACCAGTTGATTAGCCAACCCTGAGAAAGCCAAAGCGTCGCTGGCAACAAAATAGCCATCCTCGCCTATCCCAATAGCCAAAGGGTTGTCTTTTCTGGTGCCAACAATTTTGCCTGAATCACGGGATGATATAACCAGAAAAGAATAGGAGCCTTCAAGCTTCGGTGCTACAGCTAGAACCGCCATTTCAAGAGAACACCCATTTTTCATTTCCTCTTCAATAAGATGAGGTATGACTTCGGTATCGGTTTCTGAAACAAAATGATGCCCGTTGCTGGTGAGATGCTGACGTAGCTCCTGATAGTTCTCAATTATGCCATTGTGGACAACAGCTATGGTGCCAGTTGAGTCACAATGGGGGTGAGCATTGGCTGTAGTAACGCCGCCATGAGTAGCCCAGCGGGTATGTCCGATAGCTATATTACCGGACAACGAACTCAAGATATGTTTGCTCTCAATCTCCTCAAGCTTGCCGGTATCTTTTTTTAAAAACAGTTGCCCATCAGATATAGTAGCCATGCCTGCAGAATCATAACCACGGTATTCCACACGCTTTAAGCATTCAAAAACAAGTGGAGCCGCTGTTTGTCTGCCGCAATAGCCGATAATGCCGCACATCTTTAACCGATTATACCTCCAAACATCATTTTTACTATCGCCGTTACATTTTGGAGTAAATTATATCTATATGCTGGCTAATTGGCAAAGCTGCAACGTTATCAATATTTATTAATCTATTTTTCCCACTACCAAAACACTATGCATGACAGAGCTATGGAAGAACCACTTCAAAGAATTAACATGGCGTCGCCAAAACTGTAAAAGCGGTAGCTAAAATTCTTAGCTTGTTCGTACGCCTGCCAGATGAAATCCTTACCGGCAAAGGCTGAAACGAGCATCAGCAGGGTCGACCTGGGCAAATGGAAATTAGTGACCATGGCATCCGTGACACGAAACCGGTGCCCGGGCAGGATAAACAGGTCAACCCAGCCGGAAAAAGGCTGCACTGTACCGGATAAAGCTGCTGCTTCGAGCATCCTCACCGTGCTGGTGCCCACAGCTATTACTTTTTTACCTTGTCTTTTGGTCTGATTGAGCAAAATAGCCACTTCTGAGCTTAATTCCCCATACTCTCTATGAATATTGTGCTGACCAGGATCATCAACTCTGACCGGGCGGAAGGTATCAAGCCCGATATGAAGGGTTATAAAAGCCAGTTGAACGCCTTTTTTCTGCAACTCATTCAGTAGCCGCGGCGCAAAGTGCAGCCCGGCTGTAGGTGCTGCCACACTTCCGTTTATTTCAGCATAGACCGTTTGATACCGGCCTGCATCAGCCAGCGGAGTATGTATATAAGGCGGCAACGGAACCCGACCAAATCCCTCAAGCAAGCTGTCGTCTGAGAAACGAATGAGTCTGATGCCATCTTCAGCCTGTTCCAGCACCTCGGCGTTTATTCCCTCCTCAGCGGTATCAGGACCACTTGATATTTTTATTTGTGTGCCGGTGGTGACTTTCCTGCCCGGGCGGACCAGCGTTTCCCAGACGTTGTTTTCCAAGCGACGCAGCAGCAGGATTTCGACGTTTGTGTTGCTGCCATTTTTCCGTCCCATGAGCCTAGCTGGTATAACTCGGCTATTGTTGAGAACCAGAATATCTCCACTTTGAAGATAGTTAACAACATCGTAAAAGCGGTGGTGTTCTATGGAGCCATCGAGCCGATGAAGCACCATAAGACGAGATTGGTCTCGTGGTTCTACAGGTGTCTGAGCAATAAATTCAGGGGGCAGATGATAATCAAAATCGCTTGTCTTCATCAGAAGAGACTTCTTATTTATTCAGGAAATACAAGACTACATTAACTATTATAGTTATCAGGAGGCTCAAGATAAGCAGGGTGACAATGGGAAAATAGAAGGAAAAACCGTCCCTCTTTATGAATATATCGCCTGGCAACTTACCAAAAAAGGGTATGTGGTGACTGAAAACCAGCATCAGCCCCAGGATTACTATGATGCCGCCGACTATAAGCAGAATTTTGCCTATTCCTTCCATACTACTAGCTCTTTGAAGCTTCCTGCATCTGATAATAGCTGCTGATGTTCGCTACAGCTTTAGCTGCTCGTTCCATGGTGGGGAAAACAGGTATAGATGCCTGCGTCAATCTTTGTTCTATTTCAAGGCGCTGCAAATCAGAAGCCCCGGGCGGTGAGACAATAACAATCGGCTTTTCCTGACTGGCTCTGAAATCGACAAAAACAGTGTTTATGTCTTGCACCCACTCCATGGGAAAATACTTTAAAAGTATCCCGGCATCTTCTTGGATTATAACCAGCTCTATCGAGGGGTCGGCGAGGACAATCCCAAGTGCTTCCCTTATAATATCCGGATTGCTGCCGCTCTGGCTTACATCAACAGGGTTATGCAGGATACTGCCTACCTGACCCAGGATACCGGTCAATTTATGCCTTGTCTCCATAGATAGGGATGGAATATGAAGTCCAAGCTCAGCACAAGCATCGCTGGATGAGACGGAAATGCCTCCACCACCATCTGCTAATCCACCGACTACAGCTATGCCGTTGCCTTTGCCGCTGCCTCTCCACTGCCCGAGTTGTTGAAAGATTAGCAGGGTGTCAGCCATCTCTTCAACACTTCTGACCTCAACAGCGCCACACTGTCTTAGTGCCGCCGACCAGATTGACGCCGGACTAGCTAAAGAACCGGTATGAGACATGGCTGCCGCAGCGCCGACATCGGTCCTTCCGGCTTTCCACACGACTAAAGGCTTTAACCTAGCCACCTTTTTCATGGTCGTGAATAGGCGACGACCATTTCTTGTCCCCTCTAGATAAGCGCCTATAATATAAACTTTCGGGTCAACAGCCATATATTCCATGAAATCGACGCTATCAAGGTCGATACCGTTGCCGAAGCTAATTCCTTTGCTATAGTTTATGCCCCTGGCAGCACCTAACTCAACAAGCTTTTCACCGATGCCGCCGCTTTGGGAGATAAAGCCTACTGAGCCAGCTTTGCCTATTCTACCGCTAGGTCCATAGGGCACCTTACCCTCCGGGCAATAAACGCCGATGCAATTAGGCCCGATTATACGGAACCCTCCACTTTGTGCTTTTCTCACCAACTCTTCCTCAAGCTCATACCCCGAAACATCGCCTATTTCGCTGAAGCCAGCGGTGAAAAAATGAACAGCTTTTACCTTATCAGCACAATCGTCCAGCAACTCAGGTACGGCTTCCCTCGGTATGGAGACAATGACATAGTCTACAATCCCTGGAATTTCTTTAACGCTAGAATATACTTTCAGTCCTAGAAACTCACCGCCCAGTGGATGAACCGGATAAACAGGACCATTGAAGCCAGCGTCTATAATTGCCTTCAACCACAGAGAGCCGACCTTAAATACGTTCTGGGAAACGCCGACGATAGCGATAGATTCAGGGTAAAAGACAGGCTCGAATTCTCGGATTACTTTTTCTTGTGTCAATTCAACCTCGGAATTGATTTTAACCAAAAAAGGCTGGGCAGTGCAAAGCACCACCCAGCCCTATAGCCTTTCTACGGCTCTCTTTAGAATAGCCCCATTACCTTACCAGTCTTAACATCCACGTCCACCCTTCTAAATGCAGGGTCGGAGCTGGTGCCCGGCATCAGGCTGATGGTTCCGGCACAGGGGCAGAGGAACTTGGCACCGGAGTAGATTAAGACATCACGAACAGGTAACGTCCAGCCCTTGGGAACACCTTTCAAAGTTGGGTCATGCGTCAGGCTGAGATGCGTCTTAACCATCATGGTCGTATAGTCACTGTATTGCTGGTCACTTTCAAGCATCTTAGCCTTAGCTTCAGCATCTGGTGTCCAGGACACACCGTCTGCTCCATAGACCACCTTGGCGATTTTCTCCACCCGCTCACGAAGCTTCGTCTCCAGCGGATACAGGAACTTGAAATCATTCTTCTCATTGCAGGCATCCATGACCGTATCGGCTAGCTCCAGTGCGCCATCGCCGCCATCTGCCCAGTGAGTAGATACGGCACAACGAGCACCTGCCGCCTCGGCAGCCTTACGCACAATAGCAATCTCATCTTTAGTGTCGGTGTGGAAAGAATTAATGCAGACCACTGGATTTATGCCTGCCGTCCTGATGGTATTGATATGGTGAATCATATTGGGCAAGCCTTTTTCTAGAGTTTTGAGGTCTTCCTTTGTATAAGCATCCGGCAGGGGTAACCCGGCTACAACCTTAGGGCCACCGCCATGCATCTTAAGTGCCCTGATGGTGGTGGTGAGCACCGATACATGCGGTATGAGCCCGCTCAAGCGGCATTTGACGTTCCAGAACTTCTCGAAGCCGATGTCTGCAGCAAAGCCACTCTCGGTAACATGATATTCGAACATTTTCAGACCGATGCGGTCGGCAATGATAGATGACTGACCCACAGCGATGTTGGCAAAGGGACCGGCATGCACCATGCAGGGTTGATACTCAGCGGTGCACATCAGCGTGGGATTGATGGTGTTTCGCATCCAGGCAGTCATAGCGCCACCAACTTCCAGGTCGCCGGTAGTCACAGGGTTGCCTTTCTTATCGAAGGCAACCGTGATTTTGTCCATCCTCTGGCGCAAGTCTGCTAAATCTGTGACTATTGATAGCATAGCCATAAGCTCGGAGCTCACAGCAATGCCAAACTTGGATTGCATCAGGAAGCCATCCATACGACCGCCGAGGCCAATAATGATATTTCTCAAGCTCTGGGCACAGAAGTCCATAATCCAGCCCATCTCCACGCGGTTGGGGTCAATATCCAGCCGGCGCAGGTTACGCTTGGCAAGCTCGGCATCATCATAGTTCCGCTCATGCTGCATCCTGGAAGTCAGCGCTACCATAGCCAGGTTGTGGGCATTCATGATGTCGTTAATATCACCGGTAAGACCCATTGAGAACTCGGTCATGGGAATGAGGAGCGCATTGCCACCGCCGGCAGCAGTACCCTTGATGTTCATGGTGGGACCGCCTGATGGCTGGCGAAGACAACCGCCTACGTTCTTGCCTCGTTTGCCCAGACCTTCAATGAGACCCATCGAAGTGGTACTTTTACCTTCACCTAACGGTGTGGGTGTGATAGCTGTTACCTCGATATACTTGCCATCCTGCTTTTTTTTGAGACGCTCGATTATCTTCAGGAAGTCGAGCCTGCACAGCCTCCCATAGGGAATAATCTCATCCTTCTGCAGTCCGAGTTTCTCCCGCCACTCGTCGGAGGTAGGCATGTTTTTCTCGGCTGCTTCTGAAATCTGCCAGTCTTTCATTTTTACCGCATCATAAGCCATATAGTAGTATCCTCCTTATTATTTAGTTTATTTTAAGCCTGTGCTGAATAGCCAAAGAAGTTAACAATTTATTAAGATATTTACTTTCTAGCCAGTTATACCTGCTTTCATCTCGGCTGCTTCTACTGTATTCATCAGCAACATGGTTACGGTCATCGGACCGACGCCACCGGGAACCGGAGTTATCGCCGATGCCTTTTCCTTGATGACATCGAAGTCGACATCACCCACCAAACGGAAACCTTTCTCTTTCGTCTTATCTTCTACACGGTTAACGCCAACATCAATAACCACCGCGCCATCTCTAACCATATCGGCAGTTATTGCCTTAGGAGCACCCATGGCAGCCACGACAATGTCAGCCTGTCTGGCAAAATAGCCTATATCTTTGGTCCCGGTGTGACAGATGGTGATTGTGGCATTAGCCCCTTTCTTTTTCTGCATCAGGATAGCCGCCAGTGGCTTACCTACAATGTTGCTCCTGCCACAGATAACGACATGCTTGCCGCTGGGGTCATTGCCGCTCCTGACCAACAACTCCTGGACTCCATGAGGAGTGCAAGGCAAGGGACAAGGTTCACCTCTGAGCGCCTTACCCACATTCACCGGATGGAATCCGTCCACGTCTTTCTCTGGAGAGATAAAGTTAATCACCTTTTCAGTGTCAATGTGCTTAGGCAGAGGCAACTGTACCAGCACGCCATGAAATTTAGGGTCTTTATTGAGCTCATCGACTTTTTTAAGGACTTCTGCTTCTGGAGTATCTGCTGGTAGGCGAATCGTCTCCTCGTGCATGCCTATTTCCTCAGAGCCCTTAGCCTTAGCGGTAACATAGGAGATCGAGGCTGGGTCTTCTCCTACCAGCACCACAGCTAGTGCCGGAGTCACTCCCCTGTCTTTTAGTTTTTTCACTCTGCCTTTTAATTCCTCGCGAATCTCGGCAGCTACTTCAGTACCACTGATAATCTTTGCAGTCATTTCTCTTTTACCCTCCCTCTGTTGAAGACTGTTTATTTCGCTCAAATTCCGGGGTAGATTCAATATATATTAACTATACCTATCACCCCCAATTTACTACTTTACCCATGCTTCAGGTTCGATTGTATCAAAAACGTCACAGTTTTCTCCGTTATAAAAACAACCGACAACAAAACGACATATCCGGAAGGCGATAGATGTCCTGAGTCCAAAACCGCTTAAGCTGGCTATCTATCTGTTGATGGCTTAGTTTATGCCGAAATTCTTCGATGGTTGATTTAGAAGCTGGAGCGTTAGCAACAGCCGCAATAATAAGCCCAGGGTCTAGAGTGTAATAGACTAGGGTCGCCTGCAAGTAAATCTCCGAGCTTCGCTTGCCTTGCCGAAGCTAGATTATATCATGCACAATTACACGAAAGCAAGAGGCAAATACTGTCATTAAACAGATTTTTCAGTTACTTTGTGCGTTTCTTACGCTTCGATTTTTTAGCTCTCCAAAATTGACATGCTTCGCTTTCACCAGAGGCGACGGCTTCTACTCTAAATACTTTTACGAAGCCGCGTTCATTGAACTCTCTCTGGTAAGAATTGCTTTTTTGTAGCCTATCAAGATATTTGGCAAACTCTAAATTAGCGCACTCCACACCCTCTTGTGAACCTGATATGCCAGGTCCCACGGTAAAATCCTTAGCGAACACACAGGTCTCACATATTTGTCGCATTCTACCCTCCTGATTGTCCTCTCGCACCTAACATTTTTAAGATAATGACCACGGAGAATATTTCCCCTCATTTACAGCCCTTATGCCATCCACGAGTTCAGAGCTTGCTGCCCTTTTAGGTATAAAGCCGTGCGCCCCTGCCTGTTTGGCAACAAGCATGTTCTCTTCCTCATCATATTGAGTCAGGATCAAAACTCTTGTTAGAGGATATTCGCTACTTATTAGTCTTGTCGCCTCCAGTCCACTCATGACAGGCATGACTATATCCATCAGTGCAACATTAGGGGAAAGGCGTTGCACCTGTTCAAGCGCATCCTGACCATTTACAGCCTCACCTATCACTTCCATGTCTTTTTGCACTGTGAGAAGAGCACGTATCCCATGCCTGACCATTGTATGGTCATCTACTATGAGCACCTTTATCTTTCTGGGTCTGGTTGCTTCTTCAAGCAGGTTTTGAATTCTCGGCACTATCGAAGCCGGCTCTATCGGCTTAGTCATGTAAGATTCACATTCGATTTGTATGCCCTCAAACCTTCTCCATCCTTTGATATGGCGCTCCTCATAGCTCGCATCAATCACCACTAAAGGTATGTCCTTGTATTCTGGATGCTGCTTTAACCAGTTGTGCATCGCAAAGGCTTGTCCCGCAGGGGCAAGGGTGCCCAAGACAATAATGTCAGGCTTCGTGCTCATCACATCCTGAGCCCCTGCTTTGTTCGATGCTATGACCACTTGATATGATTTAGCTTCGAATACCATCCGGAAGGCTTCTACAAAATCGGGCTCATCATCTATAATCAGTATTTTTGCGCCGTTTCCCATCTTCCTTACCTCCATAATTTTCATTAACTCACTCATTATATCCTGCATTCACCTTAGTAAAGTATCATCTCATCGGCTGACACCAGCTAATTCGGCTGCCTCCAGTATTTCAGGCACAATACCTTCATTACCTACAGCCATAACATGTACACCGTGGCATAGTCTTTCATCCCTTATTGCCTTTATCAGGCGGGCAGCAATCTCTATCCCCTTTTGGAGTCCCTTGCCTTTCTCCACAGCAGCAAGTTCGTCTATAATAGCCTGGCAGACAATTATCCCAGGGACATTTTCATTCATATATCGAGCCATTCTGGCGGAAGCCAGCACTATAATTCCAGCCAGGATTTTCACATTAAACTGTGAGGCATATTGCATGAACCGCCGAAGACTTGCTAGGTCGAAGATGCCCTGGGTCTGAAAGAATTGAGCTCCCGCAGCGACCTTCTTGTCAAATTTAACGAGTTGAGGTTCGATGAAATCTGCTTCAGGATGTACTGAGGCACCCACACAAAATTTCGGAGCACTTTTAAGCTCGTTGCCCGCCATATCTGTTCCAGATTCCAGAGTTTTTATCGCTTTCAATAACTGTATTGAATCTAGGTCAAAGACAGGCTTGGCTTCCCTATGGTCACCTACATCAATAGAATCACCCGTAAGACAAAGGACATTACGAACATCCCTGGAGTATGCAAACAGAAGATCAGCTTGGAGAGCCAGGCGATTCCTATCACGACAGGTTACTTGCAGAATTGGCTCCCCACCTAATTCTTTTACCAACAGACAGCCACCCAACGACGGAAAACGCATAACCGAACTCTGATGGTCAGTAACATTGATGGCATCAACTTTATCTTTTAGTAGTTCTACGTGGTGAATTAATTCTGACACATCGACCCCTTTGGGTGGACCAACTTCCGTCGTCACTAAGAACGTACCAGAATAGAGCTTCTCCTCAAACAATGAATTAGCCATCACTTTCTCCTGCACCAACACTAACTTTTTTAACAAGCCTCCTTGGCCTCGGGACAGCGCGGAAATTTCTCGGCGGGTAATATCGGCGCATTTTCTCAAGCTGCTGCAGCCTCTCCAGTCGCTTGTAGATGAGAATCCACGCGCACTCCATGTCTTTACTTGCTTCACATTTACCATTTTTGGCACCGGCGCAGGGCCCATTTAGTATTCCCTTGGTGCACCTGGTAATAGGGCAAATACCGGCAGTATCCTCCAGTCTGCAATCTCCACAAGCAGCGCACCGTTCGTCCCAGACCCCCCACTCCTTAGCCATGCCCATAAAAGAAGTATTAACGCCAGGCAATACTGGCATATCTGTAAAACGTTCAGCTATGGCTTGCACCCCTATACCACAACCTAATGAAAGAATGGCATCCACATCACTGACTTTATCAACAAGAAGGTCTATAAATTCAGGGTCACACTGCCTTTTCAAAATATACTCAGAAAAGATATGTGGCTCTTCCCCGCTTTTTGCCTGTATCAATCGTAATGAGCTATGGAGAAAGGATACTTCGCGTTCGCCGCCAGCATCACAAACCGTCATACATGTACCGCAGCCAAGAATCAACACCCTATGGTAGGGAGCAATCATTTGCCTGATTGCTTCAAGAGGCTTCTGTTCCGCAACTATCAACTTTTCACCTCCTCCACTATTGTCGAGGTCAAATATAACCGGGTTATTTGTTCAACGAACTTATCCAGGTCCTGAGCAATATCTTTATTAGTAGAGCTCAACATAAAACCTCGTATTCGCTCAGGCTCAAGACCAATCTGAACTAGCATCTTCCTAACCTTACCGATACGTTGACTAATCCACAAAGCCGTATTCTCTCTGGCGCATTGTTCCCCACATCCAGCAATGAAAACTCCTTCTGCGCCCATCTCAAAGGGATATAACATATGTTCGGCTTCTACTTTTGCCACACACAAGACAGGCACTATCCATATGCCAGCTTTAGCTTCCCGCCACAGGTTTGCCAGAGTGCCAGTACCAAAAAGTCCATATTGACAGCAAAAACCGACGATGAACGGCCTGAATTTCGATTTCTCTGCGGAATTAAGTATATGACGTAATTCATCGGTTACCTGCCTCTGGTCATATGGCTTCCGTAAAATTATCGCTTTCGCCGGACATTCCGCAACACATATACCACAAGCTAGGCATTGTTCGACTGGTATCTGAACTGCACCGTTAACATCGAGACGTGGAACATGATATGGGCAGACTCTTATACAATTCAGGCAGGTAGCACATTTGTCTTGCGACACAATCTCAGCTCCCATACCACACCGAAGACACCTTCTTGCCTCATTAACAGCAGTTGACCAATCATAGACCGACTCCACCGCCTTAAAATCTTCCATTCTTGATTCAGGCGGAAGAATCGGAGGCTCAAGCCGACCTATTTTTCTGATCATCTCTATAGTCTCAGGCAGCAAGTCGCCTGCCAAATGTGCTCGCATCTCCTTGTCAACTCGCGGATATCTATGCTGAAGATAATCATCAATACGAAAAGCTGCCAGCCTACCAGATGCCAAAGCTTCGGTTACCGTCGCCGGCCCGGTAACAGCATCACCACCAGCAAAAACTCCTACTCTGTTTGTAGTAAGAGTGACTGGGTCAACATGAATAGTACTCCCTCTGCCGATACGCAGACGGAAATCACTTGGAGTCTGAGGTGCCTGTCCAATAGCGGTAATCAGTACATCTACCTGCCTATTGAATTCGCTGCCCTTAATAGGCATAGGCTGCCGTCTACCGGTAGCATCAGGCTCGCCAAGTTCCATCTTTATACAACTTATACTTAACTGCCCATTACGCCTTTTTAATTTAACCGGCGCCACCAAGAAGCGAATGTCGATCCCTTCTTCCAAGGCTTGCTCTATTTCTACCGGATCTGCTGGCATTTCTGTCCGGCTACGGCGGTAGAGAATACTTACTTTATGCGCGCCCAAACGGAGAGCTGTACGCGCAGCATCAACTGCTACATTACCACCTCCCACTACTGCAACTTTTTTACCTAAAGATGGTTTGAGACCAAGATTCACCTCGCGGAGGAAAGTGGCACCATCTATTACACCGGGGCCATCCTCACCCTCTATGCCCATCCTAAGACTTTGGTGAGCACCAATAGTTATAAAGATGGCTTTATAGCCCATGTCAGACAGCAGATCCAATGAGACCACACGCGTATTCGTCCTTATTTCAACGCCCATCTGCATCAATCTTTGCACTTCTGTATTCAATACTTCACGGGGAAGCCTATACTGCGGAATACCTACCCGAAGCATGCCACCTACACCCGAATGAGCCTCAAAGACAGTTACAGGATAACCCAATTTCCGCAAATAGTAGGCACAGGCCATCCCTGCCGGACCAGAACCTACTATAGCTACCCTATCGCTATGTGTAGTTTCTGCCTCAGCACGGACTCTTCTATCACCGCCAAATTCAACTGCAAACCTCTTCAGCGCACGAATAGCAACAGACTTGTCTACCTGACTACGTCTACAAGCGTCCTCACATGGGTGAGTGCAAACATAAGCACAAATAGAGGGGAATGGATTGCCATCTCTTATCACTTGCAGAGCTTCCATAATCCTTCCCTGGGCAACCAAATCAATATATTCACGTATTTCCATATGTAATGGACAGGCAGCCTGGCATGGTGGGACCAGGCTGTGATCAAAAGATAATTTTGTCACTTCATTGGGCTGATATCTATTGGCGTCTTTTGCTGTAGATGGATACATGGGCTCTTCCTGAACATGGACTACTAAATCTACGAGAATAGTACATGGTTATAAATTAAGCGACAATAGGGAAATATCTAAGATAACATGGCTTGATTCCCAGAATTATTACTGGAATAACACTTGATTTCTGCGGGGAAGAATCTAGGGCAGAAGGTCTTAAGATTAGCGGATGAACTTCGCCCGGGTCATCACGCGGCTATAATTCCTTTGCGTATGGCAAACTTAATGAGGTCAGTTTTGTTATGGATGTTAATCTTACTCATTAAGCTGGTTTTATACCACTCCACTGTTTTAGGACTGATGACCAGTATGTCTGCTATTTCGCGAGCAGTGTATCCTTCAACAACAAGCTTAAGCACTTCTCTCTCTCTGTCTGTCAACTGATTATAAGGGTCTTTGTCCCCCTCTACAGTAGTTTTTTGCTGATATTCCTGAACAAGTGCCTTTGCTGCCGAAGGCGACAGATAAGAATCTCCTTTATACACGGCTTGAATAGCTGAGGCAAGTTCTGAAAACGCCGCCATCTTAGTAACAAAACCACGAGCTCCTGCTTCGATAACAGGAACCACATAGTCGCTATCATCATATTGGGTTAGTGCCAGCACTTTCGTCTCCGGATATTTCTTGCGTATTCTCCGTGTCGTCTCAAGCCCACCCATAATAGGCATTGCCAGATCCATCAGTACCACATCTGGAGCAAGCTGCTCGACCTTTTCCAGTGCGTCCCTGCCATTCGTTGCCTCACCAACTACTTCTATATCGGCAACTAGACCTAGTAAAGCCCGAATTCCATCTCTCACGAGAGTGTGGTCATCAACTATCAGGACTTTTATCTTTTTCATCTACCTCACTCGCAGGGAGCGGGATATTCACCGTAACCTTGGTTCCTTGTCCCGGCCGGGATTCAATCTTACAATTACCTCCGGCTAACTTCACTCTCTCCTTCATAGTGAATAGACCCGCACCCCGACCACTAGGGTCTACACGTGTAAGCTTGCTAACATCAAAACCCTTGCCGTCATCTTTGATTTTTAATATACATTTGGCGTTATCACACTCTAGCTTAATTACAACATTTTTCGCACCTGAATGTTTCAAGATGTTCCCTATAAGTCCCTGGGCAACACGGAAAAGTGTCACTTCAGTCTCCGGGGGAAAACGCCTATCCATACCCAAAAATTCAGCGGCTACACCAATTCCTTGAGTTTGCAGATTATCTTTAGCATAGCGGTGAATAGCTGCAGGCATTCCAAGTTCATCCAATAGTGTGGGGCGGAGTTCCTTCATAAGTTTAACTATTTCATTGCCGGCATGAACTGTATAGGCATGCGTTGTGCTAAGCCTTTCTATAATGTCTTTATCTGCAATACCCTTTATCTCAGCCATCCCTATAATTGCTTGTAGACTGAGAGTCAAGCTGGTAATAGCCTGGCTTGTCTCATCATGCAACTCGCGTGCGATTCTCTTTCTTTCATCCTCCTGGGCAGTCAAAGCATGTCGAAGAAGAGTTTGGTACCTCCTCGCTGCACTTGCCAGGCGGTCATAGAGTCTCGCCTGCTCAATTGCAATTCCTATCTGGCAACCCATTGAGTTTAAAAGATAGATATCATCCTCCCTGAATCGGCATGGCATATGACTCGCCATGTTAATCACACCTACAACCTTTTCCTTCGCTTTTAATGGAACGCTGGCAAATCCCTTAAGTCCCTCAGTACTGATCAAATCCTTATGAACAACACGCGTATCTTTTGAGATGTCTTCCACCAGGATAGGCTCCCCAATTTTAACCACTCTGCCCGCTATCCCTTCTCCCGGAGCCATCTGCATTTTCTCAACATATTTGGCGGATAAACCACGAGAAACACGATAACGTAGCCTTTGTTTTTGTTCATCGAAAAGTAGGATACCCCCTATTTCACCATCGACAGACTCCAAAGCAATGTCTAGGCATACATTTAAGATACTATTCAAATTCCGTAACCCGCTCGTAGCGCTTGAGATGCGGCTTAAGGCTTGAAGATGATGATGACGTCTCAGAACCTGATGCTCCATCTCCTTTTCTACAGTGACGTCTCGTCTCAATTCAGCGATAGTGCTAATATTGCCACGGTTATCTCTTAGTGGATACATAACAATCCTAATGTGCTCGTTTGAAACAATGTCCGGGCTTATAGGGTATTTGGGGTGGACGATTACAATTGGCTTACCGCTGTGTAATACTTTGTTTATAGGGCATAACCACAACGGTGAACCGCAGGGGCTACCTCTAGCCTCAAAGACCTCGTAACACAGTCTGCCAACCGGAGAAGCGTCATGTCCACCTAACCTCTGCATGATAGCTGAGTTAACGAACTTGATATGATATTCATTATCTACGATAAAAAGTTCATCTTCCAGACTGTTAACCAGGTCTTGCAGACTTAAGCCTAGAGCCTCATCTCCAGAGGCAAGTTGGGGCTTTGTCCTCCGCCCACCCATCTCTTCGTACCTCAGTACTCATAAAATAAAGGAACAACGGATCTTTGTCAAGCAGGTCGCTAGGCATACATCGATCAAGACGTATTCAAAACCACCAAAAAGCAACGAAACGGTAATCAACCAGGCTGATTTATAGTATGCCCGGCACATTCGATATATTGAGCCTATTGACTTTAGCCCGATTTCCAGCTATTCTTTTAACAAACTGAATAGCTGTGGTAGGGTGCCCAGGGGCAATCTTGGGCTTAATTGGAATGCAAGCCGGTGTAATCCCGGCACAGTCCCGCCTGCTGTAAAAGTCAGAACATCGGCCCTACTAGGTATGGCTACCTCCGCGGAGTAAGGGGGTGGGATTTATTATTTAGAATTAATCCCCTTGCTTTCTGGAGCATGGGGATTTTAATTTGCAATCGATGCAAAGGGGAAAAATAATGAGCCGACATATTCCAAAATACTTCCTTATCCTGTTAGCACTAGCGCTTCTTATTTGCCCCAGTTGTGCCGCACAATCTACGCCGGGCAATATAGTTGACGGCCTTGGCAGAAGCATAGCAATCGAAAAAATACCCCAGAGAATAATCTCTCTGTCACCGAGCAATACCGAAATCTTGTTCGCGCTCGGCCTG
>CAZUEB010000003.1:0-2663 GCA_964619115.1 uncultured Dehalococcoidales bacterium | reverse complement strand
AGCATAACATTGGTAGGTAAAATCACCGGACAAAATAAACAGGCTACGGAGATGGTCAGCGGCTTAAGGTCAAGGATTCAAGTTATAACCGGCAAAACAGAAACCTTATCCTCAAAACAAAACCCGAGCGTATTTTATGTCACCTGGCACGACCCACTGATGACCGCCGGCACAGGAACTCTGGCTGATGACGTAATCCGCAGCGCCGGTGGACAAAACATCGCCTCTGATATATCTGGTGACAAGACAATCGACCTGGAGACGGTCATTTACAGAAACCCACAGGTAATAGTAGCCTCGGTTGGTATGGGGACCGGAGAAGACCTGCCCTGGCAATATGTACAGACTGAGCCCAGGTTGAAAAATACACAGGCGCTGCTGAATGACAGGATATATAAAATCGATGGCGACCTGATACACCGCCCTGGTCCCAGAATAGTAGAAGCCCTGGAACAAATGGCATGCTTCATCCACCCCAAACTCTTCAAATAGCCGAAAAGAAACGAGCATATACATAAGTGCTAGAGGTGTAAAGGCTGAACAAGAATGGCATTAGAACTGTCTAAGAATTCGAACATATCAGAAACTGCGGTCATTTACCCAATCCACTGGCGTAGCCGAATTTATGCCATAGTCGGACTGGTCATACTTCTAGGAATAGTACTTATAGCGACTTTGGCCGTAGGCAGCACGGACATTCCCTTCGGTACGGTGTCCGACGTTCTATTGGACAAACTACCGTTTGTCAATATCCAGGCAACATGGCCAAGCAATATAGAAACAATCATTTTTGACATACGCCTGCCCAGGTTACTTCTAGCCGGACTGGTCGGTGCCGCATTAGCCGTTGCCGGTACCACATACCAGGGACTTTTCCGCAATCCACTGGCTGACCCGTATCTAATTGGCGTTGCCCAGGGCGCAGCATTAGGAGCCGTTATCGGTTTCATGTTACCCATAGCCTGGCAAGCCGCCAGCATTCCACTACTGGCATTCACTGGTGCTATTACAGCCGTAGCTGTAGTTTATTCCATAGCCAGAGTCGGTAAAACCTTGCCTATGACAACCCTTATCCTGGCCGGCGTAGCCCTGGGCGCTTTCCTGGCTGCAATCACTTCTTACATGATGATTGCATCGGGAGATAAACTGCACGGCATAATCTCCTGGCTGCTGGGCACATTCTCCCTGACTAGCTGGTGGCAGGTAGGCATGGTGGCACCTTATATACTCATCGGCACAATAGTCATCTGGCTTCATGCCCGACCTTTAAACGTAATCCAGCTCGACGAGGAACAAGCCCAACAGCTGGGCATCAACGTGGAACAGGTCAAACTGACTTTGCTCGGAGCTGCAACTTTGATAACCGCCGCTGCGGTCTGTTTCTGCGGCATCATAGGCTTTGTCGGTATCATCGTGCCACATGCTGTTCGTCTTATCTGGGGTCCAGACCACCGCTTCCTCCTGCCTTTAGCCACCTTTGCTGGAGCCATCTTCTTGATTCTAGCAGATACCGCCGCCCGAACCATGCTGGCGCCTACAGAGATACCGGTAGGCGTAATAACCGCCTTTCTAGGTGCTCCTTTCTTTCTTTATCTGCTGCGACAAAAAAAGAGGGCAATATTCTAAATGTTCAAACTGCGCTTGGATAACATCAGCCTGGGCTATAACAAGCAAACGGTGCTCCATAACATCAGTCTTGAAGCTAATCCTGGAGAAATGCTGGGCATCATAGGCCCTAACGGTTCCGGTAAATCAACGGTAATCAGAGGCATAACCCAACTGATTAAGCCAAGCTCAGGACACATCTTCCTCGATGGCAAGAACATAGCCGACATGAGTCACCGGCATTTAGCTCAACTGGTAGCTGTTGTCCCTCAGAATCCAACATTACCTGAGCTATTCACCGCCCTTGAGGTGGTGCTTATGGGACGAACTCCGCATCTAGGGCTACTGCGCTATGAAGGGGAACAGGACTTAGCTATCGTCCAAAAAGCCATGAAAGCAACCCAAACGCTTGCTTTTGCTGAACGCAGGGTAGGTGAGATGTCAGGAGGTGAAAGGCAACGCCTGACCATTGCCCGCGCCTTAGCCCAGGAACCAAAAATGATACTTATGGATGAGCCCACCGCCAATTTAGATATTAATTATCAGATAGAAACTCTGGATTTAGCCCACCAGTTATGTCGGGAGCAAGGGCTAATTGTTGTGGTGACGCTTCATGACCTGAACCTGGCCGCTCAGTATTGCGACCGCCTGATAATGCTTAGTGGTGGAAAAGTGTATTGCCACGGAACTCCTGAAGCGGTGATAAATGCAAAAACTATCAAGGAGGTTTACGGAGCCGAAGTCTATGTCTATCCCCACCCGATTAATGATTTGCCCGCCACCCTTATCGTGTCTGACAAAAAAGATAAATAAGTGCCTAGAGAATCATGGAAATAGTAATAATACTGCTCATAGCTCTTGCCCTTGACCTTATCCTTGGTGAGCCATCAAATGCCTGGCATCCCATAGCCTGGCTGGGTAAACTAATTTCTCTGGAGACAAAACTGGCTCCAAAAAAAGGCAGTTCCCGGCAGCTTGCTTATGGCGTCGGCATGGTTTTAATAACGCTCGTGCTAGTTATCGCAGCCGTTTACTTTCTGCTCTCCCACCTGAGTGAG
>CAZUEB010000002.1:0-40416 GCA_964619115.1 uncultured Dehalococcoidales bacterium | reverse complement strand
GCATTGAACAAGCGTAGCTGGAGATATATTGCGCGCATTTTGGAACGTTGGGCTACGGAAGGCAAGGATGATGGAAAGCCTGGAAGAGATTCTAAAAAAGAGGACGACCGCGAGAAATACATCAGGGGCAAATACGGACACATGGTCAAGCGTTGAGCCAGGAGAAGAAAGCTTGACTGACTCAGCGTGCCCGATATGTAAAGGAGCTGGTTTAATACATCCTTTATCAGATTCGGGTCGCCCTGATTTTAGCCGGGTTGTGCCATGCCGTTGCAGTCATAAGGAGTTAAAAAAGGAGAAATTAGCCCAGCTTCAGCAGTACAGCAACCTTGGTGCCCTGTCCCGGCTGACCTTCGATAATCTTGTGCAGACCGGTAGATACGATGATGCCGCAGTACAGCAGAATTTCACGCGGGCATACGAAGCTGCCAGAGCTTTTGCCAGCGAGCCAAAGGGGTGGTTAATCCTGGTGGGTTCGAGTGGATGTGGGAAAACGCATTTAGCCTGCGCCATTGCCAATTACCGGCTGAGCCTGGGACAGCCGGTTTTTTACATAGGTGCCGCTGACCTCCTGGACCATCTGAGGAGTGCTTTTAGTCCCAGTAGTGAGATTGCCCATGACGAGCTGTTTGAGCGTGTGAAAAATGCGCCGCTATTGATTCTGGATGACTTGACCATGACAGCTACCACACTGTGGGCAAAGGGGAAATTGGAGCATTTGCTCGACTACCGTTTCAATCTCGGCCTGCCTACAGTTATCACTACTGATGTGCCGGTTGAGGAGTTCGATGATAGTTTACGGGGACACCTGACTGATTCTGAGCTATGCAATATATGCGTAATTCAGGGGAAATCGACATTGACTTTGGAGCACCTAAGCAGCATAGAATTAGAGGCATTGCGTAAAAAGGCATTCAATAATTTCGACTACAAATCGCTGAATCTCGCTCCTGAGGAGCGCCAGAGCCTGGAGCAAGCCCACCGCAATGCCGTCAATTTTGCCAAATCTCCTGAGGGTTGGTTGGTTTTGATGGGTGTAAATGGTTGCGGCAAAACACATCTGGCAGCCGCTATCGCCAATCATCTACGCAGGGAAGGCAAATCAGTCTTGTTTATTGTGGTTACTGACCTACTAGATTATCTGCGCTCTACTTTTAACCCGGAGAGCAGAGTTTCCTATGATGAGCTCTTTGAGAGAATCAAAAAGGCTCAGGTGCTTATTCTCGATGATTTTGGTGAGCAGGCAGCCACCCCCTGGGCTCAGGAGAAGCTTTATCAGTTAATAAACTATCGCTATAATGCCAGGTTAGCCACGGTGATTACCACCTGTCTTTCGCTGGATGAGATTGAGAGACGAATCAGTTCCCGGATGGTTGACCCCAGCCTCAGTCTTGTCCTAAATATAAATGCCCCTGATTATCGGGGTGATATAAAAGCCCCGCGCGCTCATGAAACCAAGACTCAGCAACGATACTCGCGGCGAAGTCGGCCGTCTTAGCTGTTGTCGGTCAAAAATTTTCCTGCTAAAATAATCTGGATTAGTCAGGGAAAAGCCGTGGTAAACGCACCAGTTCTAGTACTTAATCAGAATTACGAGCCGCTTAATATCTGCAGAGTGCGCAGGGCTATAGTTTTGCTGTTTCGTGGTAAGGCTGAGGTTTTGGAAAATGGGCGTGGTAATCTCAACTCTGTTGATGATGTCTTTGATGTTCCTTCAGTGATTCGACTTGGTTGTTTTATCAGGCGACCGCGGCAGCAGCGGAAATTGACCAAGCTTGAAGTTTTCAGTCGCGACCATTATATCTGTCAATACTGTGGTCGGGAAAGCAAAGAACTCACTTTAGACCATGTTATGCCGAGGCGGCGTGGTGGTGAGCATAGCTGGGAAAACGTGGTGAGTGCTTGTATACCGTGTAATCGTCGGAAGGCTGGACGGACGCCGATAGAAGCCGGGATGCCACTTCTCAACAAACCTGAACCGCCACGTAATGATGGTTTCTATGTGCCTCATCAGTACCTTCGTGCGCGTACGGAATGGCAGAAATATCTTCCTCAATAAGTCTAGGTCTTTGCCTGCTGGTTATCGTCCGCTGGTTTTTCACGCCAGGTTATCTGGCCAAGAGGCAATTCTACGGTGCTCCCTGTTTCCAGTGCTACAGTCACTGTTTCTTTAATCGGATTAATGCCGACAACTTTAGCCTTTCCCAAAGCTGTAGACACATCCTGACGCAATTGTGGCATCTTCTCTTTCATAGCGCGGTATTGCTCATATTCATAGCCCAGGCAACATAGGAGCCGACCGCAGATGCCGGACGTTTTCATCGGGTTGAGAGCCATATCCTGTTCCTTTGCCATCTTGATGGAAACCGGCGCAAATTCGCTGAGGAAGGTGGTACAGCACAGTGGAAAGCCGCATTTGCCTAAGCCGCCGCACAGCTTTGCCTCGTCTCTGGCTCCGACCTGCCTTAGTTCGACTCGTGTCTTCAGGTTGCGACTTAACTCCCGGACTAGCTCGCGGAAATCAACTCTTTTCTCGGCACTGAAGAAAAGGGTAAGATGGCTGCCGTCCAAATTGTATTGAGCCGATATAGGTTTCATGGGCAGGTTGAGTCTTTCGATTATCTCCCGGCATTTGGCTATGGCGTTTGCTGCCCTTTCTTGCTGTCTCTGGGCTTTTGCTATGTCATCAGCCTGTGCTTTGCGGATAACTGGTTTCAATGGTTCGGTTATTTCGCTGTGAATAACTTGTTTTGGGGCGATGGCCACTTTTCCCAGCTCATAGCCACGGCTGGTCTCAACCACCACGTCGTCATTTATTTCCAGCGGTATATCCGCAGCGTCAAAATAGTAGACCTTAGAGGCCTGGTGAAAACGAACTCCTACAGTTTCAGTCATTATACTACAACGGGCTCAGATGATATCATGTGCCCTTCTTTTACCTCCTTTTTAGGCATGTCAAGCATCAATATTTCGAATACTAAGCGCAGGTTAGCATTAATGGCGATCTGGTTTAGCGATTTATGCAGGCTGTCAATGAAATTCCTAATCTCCAATAAACTTAATGCTTGTGCCCATTTTTCAAGTACCGATATATGGTCAATGTTTGTGATGGCGTGCCTGCAATCGCATTTAGTTAACATAACATCGTGCCACCAGGCAAGCCAAAGTTTTATTATCTCTTCGGCTGATTTTCGTTCGTTGCCGAGCTTAGCAGTGTAACTGAAGCGCTCTTCCCATCCTGTGTTTAAGAGAGAAAACATCTCAGAAAGCCTTTGATTTCGCTGTGCAAGGTAGCTGTCGTCAGTCGAGACTCTCAGTGCCCAGCCGAGGTAGCCTTGAGATAGTCGTGCCATGAGTCTTGCCCTGTCACGGTCAATGCCTTGGGAATCGATGAGTATCTTCTCTATTTCATCGCTTATCATTGGCTTTAATTCTAGCCTCTGGCAGCGAGAGACCACTGTAGGCAGGAGCCGTAGTTCTTCGGCGGTCAGGAGAAGTATAATTACTTGAGGTGGTGGCTCCTCTATGGTCTTAAGCAAGCAGTTGGAGGCTTCGGTAGATAAATATTCAGCGCCGTCAATTATGAATACTTTGCATTTACCCTCAAAAGGCGGCAGGCTGGCGTTGTGCTGTAGTCCTCTAATATCATCTATGCTAATCTCAACGCGTGATTTTGCCTCTGCTGAATCTCTGGCTGAGTTCAGGCTTATGATTGTAATATCGGTATGTTTGCCATCTGTGATTCTGCGGCAGGCCTGACACTCACCGCAAGGCGGCTGGTTTCCCTGACAGTTCACCGCTCTGGCTAAATCGAGCGCCAATGTTGTCTTGCCGATGTGAGGCGCACCGACAAGAAGATAGGCGTGAGCCAGATTGCCGGTTTCAAGGCTATGTTCAAGTAAAGCTAATGCTTCCGGTTGACCAATCGTTTGCCACATATCTTTTTAAATTAAGTCCAATCTCAGTAAGTCCTTGTAGCTCTCGCGCTTTCGGATGAGTCGAGCTTTGCCGTCTTTGACCATCACAATGGCTGGCCTGGGCACCATGTTATAGTTGCTTGACATGGGGATAGCATAAGCGCCGCTGACCGGCATGGCGATAATATCTCCCGGTGATACGGGAGCCAGGCTCACGTCTCTGGCTAAAATATCACCGGACTCGCAATATTTGCCGGCTATAGTGACTCTGGTTGATTCATTATCATTAGCCTTGTTTGCCACCAGAACCTCGTATCTGGCTTCGTAGAGGGTCGGTCGGATGTTATCTCCCATGCCTCCGTCAACGCATACATATCTTCGCACCCCGGGAATCTCTTTTATCGAACCAACGGTGTATAGAGCCACGCCGGCTTGTGCCACGATGGCTCTTCCGGGTTCGATGATTAGCTTCGGGCGTGTCAAGTTAAGATCAGTGGTTAGACTTATCATCCTGGTAGTTATAGCTTCAGCATAGTCGGCTATGCCTGTTGATTGTGAGTCTACCGTATACCTGACGGCAAAACCGCCGCCGGGACTGAACTCAGCAAGGTGAAAACCATGCTTGTCTTTCATCTCCATGGCAAAGTTAAAGACAAGGCTTATGGCTGTCTGATAAGGCGAGGTATCGGGAATCGGTGAGCCGAGGTGGAAGTGCAGCCCCGCGAGTTCAAGGTTGGAGGCTGCCATAGCTTTAGCCACTGCTGTCTCAGCCTGTCCGGTAGCCAAGGGGAAGCCAAATTTGCTGTCCAGTATGCCGGTGGTGGTGTGGCGATGGGTATGGGGGTCAACTCCCGGATTAAGGCGGAGAAGAACCGCCTGTCTGACTTCCATCTTGCCAGCCAGTGAGTTAAGCAGTTCCATCTCGTCGAAGTTGTCAACCACGATGCGCCCGATGCCCCAATCCAGAGCTAGCTTGAGCTCATCGGCAGTCTTATTGTTGCCGTTGAAATGCACCTTTTCTCCGGGGAAGTCCACCGATTGAGCCAGGCTCAGTTCTCCGCCGGAGACGACATCTAAACCGATGCCTTCTTCCTTGAGAATAACGGCTATAGCTTTATTCAGGAAAGCCTTTGCTGCATGTATAATAAGCGTGTTTGGATAGCGCCTGGTGAACTCGGACTTAAACTCCCGGCATCTGGAGCGGAGGGTTTCCTCGTCGAAAACGTAGAGGGGAGTGCCGAATTTCTTAGCCAGCTCGACACAATCACAGCCACCTATGTGAAGGTGACCCTGACTGTCAACATTCTTCGTTAACGGGAACAGGGAGAGCTTGGGTGAATCACTCTGGCACATTGAAACAACATCATTGCTATCAGCAGACATAATATATTATAACAGATTATACTATTCTGGTAGTTGGGCTGTCATCCCCAGCCTGTGGCTCAGAGCGGTTTTTGTGTGATGTCAATGTGGTGCTCAACGAGGCTGCCTTTCCGATTTAAAAAGGCAAGTTATTTTTGGAATATATCAGGGTCTAATTTCGCGTTGTCGGTCGAAGGCTGTAGGTTGGCTGCCCGCTCGAGGTAGCATTGCCAGCGGGTATTTACCCAGTCCTGTAATTGGTAAATTTGCTCTTCGGTAATGTCTTTGAACCTGCCCTGCGTGGCAAGATATTCTTTTACCAGCTTCAGGTTACCCTTCCGGGCGAGTGATTCACTGGCGGCAGTGAGGCGAAAGACGCCGTTTTCAACTTCGTAGAGCACAACCAGCCCGGTCTCTACCGCCAGCTGACCGATTTTGATGGTATCGCTGTAAGGGAACTGCCAGCCGGGAGCGCAGGGCGTAAAAACGTGAATGAACCTGGTGCCCTTTATGCCCTTTGCTTTCCTGACCTTTTCGTACAGGTCCAGTGGGTAGGAGGCATTGGCAGTGGCGATATACGGCAGGCGGTGAGCTTCCATTATGGCAGCTATGTCCTTGGGGTTCTGGCGCTTGCCCAGGACAGGCGTGGTACCCGTAATAGCACCCAGGGGGGTGGAGCCTGAGCGCTGATTGCCGGTGTTCATATAGCCTTCGTTGTCATAGCAGATGTAGATGAAATCTTCCTGCCTTTCCGCAGCGCCGCTCAGCGACTGGATTCCTATGTCGTGAGTGCCGCCATCGCCAGCCATTGCCAGTACGGTCAGTCCTTTTCTGTGTGTAGCACTGAGTCCGGCAACCAGACCTGTGGCTGAGGCGCCGGTGGAGGCGAAAGGAGTATTCACGCAGGGGACGGTAACCGATGTTATGGGATACATGCCGTGCAATACGGTGAGACAGCTTGCCGGCACGGTGACAATGACCTGCCCATCTAATGCCTTCAAAATGTGGCGATAGGCAAGAGCCAGGGCACAGCCAGGGCAAGTCCTGTTGCCAGGCAGCGCGTATTCCGTTTCAGTCAGGTTGACGGCGTTTGCTTTCAAAATATGACCCCTTTCAGATATAACATATCCATTCCGGGTACTCTGTGGTCAAAGCACCTGATTTCATTGCGGGCAAGACGCTTCTTACGGCATCTGCCAGCTCTCTGGCTTTGACATCGCGGCCACCCAGTCCGACGATGAAGTTTCTTATGGCTGCTTTTGACTGGCTGCCGTAAAGAGCAGACTTGATTTCGGAGCAGGTAGCTCCCTCGGAGCCGTAGCTTATATTTTTATCGAAAACCACGATCAGTCGAGCCTTCTCTAACGCCTTTGCTAAAGCGGCTTTAGGGAACGGCCTGAATACCCTCAAGCCGAGGAGACCGACCTTATGGCCTTCATCTCGAAGCGTGCCCAAAGCTATTTTTGCTTCCATTGCCAGGCTGCCCATGGCAACGATGACTATGTCGGCATCGTCGATGTTATCTTCCCAGAACAGGTTGGTGTAGTTCCTGCCAAACAGTTCGCCGAATTCCTGTCCTACGCTTACTATTGTTTCTGAGGAGTTTTGCAAGGCTTCCTGTAGCAGATATCTCAGCTCCATATATCCGTGGCAGAGAACACCATCGGCGTTCATTCTGGGGTCGGCAAGCGTTACCAGGTTATAGTTTTTGGGATTTGCCGGGTCCAGTATGGTGTGCGGTTTATACGGGGGCAAAAATCTATCCACATCTTCTTGTGATGGCACATCCACCGGCATCTCGGTGTGGGATAAGACATAGCCATCGAAGCAGACCATGACGGGCACGTACACAGTTTCCGCAATTTTATAAGCCTGGATGATAGAATCAAGAATTTCCTGGTTGTTGCGAGCATATATCTGTATCCAGCCGGTATCACGCTGTGATATGGAGTCCTGCTGGTCGTTGAGTATATTCCAGGGTGCTCCGAGGGCGCGGTTAACGCAGGCGAGCACCACCGGCAGGCGTGCTCCAGCAGCCCAGTGCAACATCTCGTGCATGTAGGCTAAGCCATGGGCGCTTGTGGCGGTGAATGTCCTGGCTCCTACCAGGGAGGCTGAAGTACATACTGTCATGGCGCTATGTTCGCTCTCGACGGCGATATATTCAGCCTTGAGTTCACCTTTCTCCACGAATTCAGAAAGCTCTTCAGTAAGCGGTGTTTGTGGTGTAATTGGATAGGCAGCAATGACCTGGACACGGCTGAGTTTGGCGCCCTCGGCGGCAGCCTGATTGCCGTCAAGTAATCTAATATTGGATTCGTTGTTTTTCTTTGCCAAATGCAGCCTCTTTCTCCGTTACACCATGGTTATGGCTTTTGCCGGGCATACCTGCATGCATATTCCGCACCCTTTGCAGTAGTCCAAGTTTATCTGAACGGGTATGGTTTTCTTGATGACGGCATCCGGGCAATAGAGCCAGCAGAGAAAACATGATGGCTTCTTTTGTTTAGCCGGTATGCACTTGCTATTATGTATCACTGGCATAAGGCTGCGCCATTCACCTGTCTTGCCGGCTTCGCCGATGGCTGGTGATGACTCATCGCAGATATGCTTGCAGTCTCTGGTTCTCATGGTCTTGTGTTAGCTTATTCTCTCCAGTTTGGTTATCGCGTAGGTCTTCCCGATAGCGGCGAGGTTAATGTCAACAGCGCTATTGGAGAATCTTTCCCTGATTACTTTTTCAATATTTGGCAGGTCCACTATTTGGGTGGCACAGGCAAATGCACCCAGCATGGCGGTATTAACCATTGGAAGTCCGCCGACCATCAGTCCTAACTCACGGCATACTTTAGTGGCATCGGCAGTGGCGATGTTAAAATTGCCTTTGATGTTTAGCTCTTTTGGGTGCAGCCATGAATTGACTACCAGCCACCCCTCACTGCCCAAGCCGCTGATTACATCTGGATATTTAAGCAGGGACTGGTCCAGTACTACAACGGCGTCAGGTTTTTCTACTTGTGATACAATCGCTATTTCTTCTGTGGAGACTCTGGTTAGTGCGCTCACCGGGACGCCTCTTCTTTCAGCGCCGAAAGATGGTGCTGCAGCTATGCCTTGATAGCCTTTAAAGTGGGCTGCCTGGGCTACTATCTTGGCGGCTGTTACTGCTCCCTGTCCACCTCGCCCATGCCATCTAATCTCATATAGCTTTGTAGTCACGAAGGATTTCGGTATCCTTTCTTAGGTGATGCCCGGTATTTCAGAGTGAACGGACACAATATGGTAACTCTGAACACTAATATGTGTCAAACGTGCGCTTGCTGTTTTTAGTTATGTGCAGGTTACTTACCCAGTACTATGCCCGCGGGGTCTATCTCCTGACGTAATATTCTCAAGTCTTCATCAGAGGGTTCAGGGCTGGTTTCAATTTTGGCGGGTAACATAATTTCGAATTGACTATTTTCCATCACCTCATCAACGCTGACTCCGGGGTGTAATGAGATTAACTTGAGCCGCTTCGTTTTCTCGTCGAAGCCGTAAATACCTAGCTGAGTGATGACTCTGTATGGCCCTGTGCCCCTGGATAGTCCGGCCTTCTCTCTGGCATCTGGTCCATCAAGAAATCCCGGGGTGGTCAGAAAATCGAGCTTTTCCACGAATGTCCTCTTTGATTGTCTGGCAATGATAATAATAAGCCTTTGTGCGAAAGATGCTACGTCGTTAGCACCACCGCTGCCGGGCAAGCGGCTTTTGGGCAGGTCATGGTCACCTATAACTGTGGTGTTGATGTTTCCAAACATATCCATCTGAGCCGCACCCAGAAAACCAAAATCAATATATCCTGCTTGTGAAAGTGACATAGTATCGTGCATGCTGGAGGCAGCTGACGCCTTGTAAAAGGTTCTGGATTCACCTACCGAAACAGGCAGTTCAGGCAGCAGTGGGCCTAAACCACCGGCTTCAAAAACTATGACCAGTTTGGGGGCGTGCGTTTTTTGAGCTAACATGGAAGCTATTATGGGGAATCCTGTGCCCACGAAGACGGTTTTTTTATCTTCTAATAATCTTGCGCCAGTAAAGGCTAAAAATTCTCTAGAGTTGTATCTGTCTTCCCTGAGCATGTTCTTAATTTCCTCCTTTGACAGGAACTTTAACTCTGTTTTCGCCATGGGGCTACCATCGGCTCTTTGAGGGACTCTCTGTTTTTCAGGTAGTTCAGCTTTTTTGTGCCTCCACAGAGCTTCAGATAGTCATGGAAAGAATTGGTGCCGAACACGTATTTGTTCAAATATTCATCCACGCCCTCCTGAGTTCTGGATAGACTCAGCCACTCAGCTATATGCTCCTCATCATAGTAGTATATGCCCGGCATTTCACAGGGATGTGAGCCGTAGGGAACTTCGACCACGGCGTCTACCACAAGAAAGGGTATGGCTGTTTTCCACGGTTCGCTTCTAATGATTTCATTGTCGATGATTTCTTCGGTGGTTATTATTAATTTTCTGGCGCATCTGGAAAGCTCGAAGTCTTCTACAAGGATAGCATCTATTTGAGCATTGCCGTAGATGTCGCAGCGGTGGACGTGAATAAAGGCAACATCGGGATAAGCCGCGGGAATAAGATTGATTGGTTTGCCGCTGAATGGATCCTTAACTACTTTACAAGAGCTGTAACTGCCGGTGTCTGTGCCCAGTAAATTGCGACTTGGTATGAATGGTATGCCCATCATAGCAGCCAGGAATCGCCATTGATATCCGGCGTTGCTGGTTTCGGCAACTACTTTACATTGCCCGCTCTCTACCATTCTTCTGGAGGCTGGAGACAGTCCTCTGAGCTCATGGCCAAATGAATAAGCCACCTCGGCCCTGTTTACGCAGCCAGCACCTACCAGAATGTCAAGGTCGTGAACAGCAGTTTTGCCAGCCATGGTTAAGTTTCGTTTTTCCTGTCGGATAATTTCATAGACAATAGCCATAGATACCCTTATGTGCCCGAAACCGCCGCTGGCGATAAAATCTCCGTTATTAATGAATCTTGATACTGCCTCCTCAACTGACATTGTTTTGTCCTTCAGCTCGCGAGACTTGTTGTTAAGCACCCAATCCCTGGCTTCGTCAGGGTCATGCCAGCCCAGAAGCTCCCCTTTACCTTCCTTCAGGATTTCCATCTTTATCTGCCTCCTTCTGCCAGAGTTAGAACCAACGCTTTGTGTCAGATTATCGATATCATTGAGCCGTCGGCTGTCTTGGTTACGTTTATGAGCACCGGAAATCTGTCCTTCATTTCCTCGAGGTGTGTGATGACAAAAAGCTTTTCAAAGTCGTCCTGAATCGAGCTTATAGCCTCAACTAGTTTGTCTCTCGCCGAGCTGTCCTGGGTGCCGAAGCCCTCATCGATGACTAATACAGGCAGGGATGCTCCAGCCCGCCTGACCAGTAACATGGAAAGAGCTATACGCAGGGCAAGGTCTATGCGGAATGCTTCTCCACCGCTGTACATCTCGTAGTTGCGGGTGCCCAGTTCATCAGCTATTTTGATATCCAGAGTCTCAATGGTGTTGCCTTTCCTGGTTTCTCGCTGGGTCTCAAGCCTGAGGGACATTCTGTTATCGGTCATTTTAGCCAGCAGGCGGTTGGCTTCTATTTCGATCTCGGGGAGAGCTTGCTCGATAAGCAACGCCTGGATACCCTTTTTACTGAAAGCCTCGGCTAATTCTTTGTAGATGCTCTCCTCTTCTAGTACCTGGTGTAAGAGCTTTGTTTTTTCTTGCTTCTTTGTTTCTAATTCAGCCAGGTGGCGTAGCCTCTCCTGTAATGCAGCTAATCTGTCGCGTGCCTGTCGCTCGTTCTGGAGCAAAACCAGATGAGCCTCATTGGCTTTGGCTATTTTATCGGTCAGTTCGGGCAAAGCAACCAACTCGGCTCTCAGTGCGTTCATCTTGTTTGAGTCTGCTTTTGCTACAGTACTTAAGTTAGAAACGGCTGTCTCAGCCTCGGTCAGGGTGACCTTCTCTTTATCAACGGATTTCATGGCTTCATCGAGGTCTCTCTTTAGAGTCTCATATTTCTGAAGTTCTGCCAGTTGTTGCTGTACCTGCTGGTGCCTTTCCTTGCTGTATCCGAGCTTTTTTTCCTCGTTTTCTAATTGTAAAAGCATCTTTTGTTCCTGAACAGCGTAGTCTTTTTTTGTCAGGTGTTGCTCAAGTTCCTCTAGCTTGGCTCTTTCTTGAGGCAGCTCATTGTTGGCTTGTCTGGCTTCGGTAAGCTCTTTTTCGGCGATGCTTAGCTGGTGTTGTCGGGTGGAGCGCTCTTTGTTCAGGGTTGTTTCTTGTTTGGCTAATTCGTTTTCAATGGCTTGAAGCTCTGCCCTGTTTCGTTTGAGTTCCTCGTTGTTGTTCTGGCGAGCTTTGATTTTCTGCTGGACTTCAGAATTTAGCTTCGTTTCCAGTTGTTGCCTTCCGTCTACTCCGAGCTCGGTCTGGCATAAGGGGCAGCGAGCATTATCTTTAGCTAGTAGTTTGCATTTCTCATCCAGATCAGCTATATCTGTATCCAGTCGTGTGCTAACTGACTCCAAGTGGCTGATTCGAGACATGATTTGCTGTGTTTGTTTTCTTTTTGTGGTTATCGTTTCTTCAGACTTTGCCAATTCGGTCAAATTTTTGCGTGCCTGTACGAGTGCTTCTTCGAGCTGGGGTATTTTGGCAGACTTAGATTCATTACCGGCTAGTCTGGACTGAATTACCTTATGGTCTATGTTGAGTGTTTCAGCGGCTTGTCTGATAATTTTGTCCAGATCGCTTATGCGTTCTCTCAGAGTAAGTAACTGGCTTAACTTCTGGTTAAACTCGTCGTTGAGACTTTTGGCTTCTGTGAGTTCAGAGTGCCTTTTTTCTATGGTGACTCTTTCTGACAGAACTCTTTCATATTCTGCTATTTTGGCTTGGAGCCATCTCACTTTTGACTGCCAGCGTTCTAGTTCCCTATTTGTTTCGCTGAGGCGATTTTCGGTATTGGATAGCTGTTCTCTTTTAATTTCTAATGACTCTTTCTGGCTGCGCAGGCTGGAGATAATCTCATCTTCAGTCTTTCTTTTTTCTTCAATCTGTCTGATTTCGTCTTGTATCTTTGTAATCCCGTCTTCATATTCGGCCCTGGCTGCAAGCTGGAGTTCGATTTGACCAATATCATTCTCCAGCGTATCTGCTTTGTTTCGTCTATCTTTGGATGAGTCTTTGGCTCTTTTCTCGAGTTCATCGTAATGGGATAAACCAAGGATGTTGGCCAGTATCTCCTTGCGCTCTCCGGGGCGCTTAATGCTGAACTCGTCAGAATGTCCTTGGCGAAGGAAAGCGCTATTCTTGAATGTCTCGTAATCCAATTTCAAGAGCTCGATTATCTTCTGCTGTGTTTCCGATTTCGAATTACCTGATATAGACCTGAAAGCTTCATTGGTGGCTATCTGAAGCTCTAAGATAGTTTGTCCGGCACGCGCCTTACTGGGTTTCTTGGCGTGTTTACGGAGGACTCGATATCTTTGCTCACCGGAGACGAACTCCAGCTCTACCTCCATCTCGGATTGTCCCAGGTGTACCAGGTCATCGTCGCTGTTGTCCTTAGCTCTGGATTTGCCCCATAGTGCCCAGGTTAGGGCATCAAAAAGCGCTGATTTACCATTGCCATTATCACCACAAAGGCAAGCCACGCGTATGCCATCGAAAGACAAGGGGGGCACATTGTCCCGGTAGCACATGAAATTTTTTAGTGTAAGTTTGACCGGAATCATGTTTCTGCATCAATCATTAAAAATCTAATTCGTCTTCCTTGGCGGTGAACTTGACTGCCTCTTCTCTACTTGGGCATATCTCAAGGAAATCACAGTTCCAGCAATAAATGTTTGGAGTAGCAGCGTATTCCTCTTCTCTGCATATCCTATCCACCAGTTCGATTACATAGGAAGTGGCATGTGCTAAATCTGCAGCGGCCAGTTCAATGGTCCTGAATTCACCGGCCTCCAGGTATAGATAGGAGGCTTTTTTGAGCGGCAGGTCCTGCTTTTTGGAGAGGATGAGGGCATAAATATGGAGTTGCACCTGGTTTATTTCAAATGGCATCTTGCCGGTCTTATAATCGATGATGTGCAGACTGCCATCGGCTTCTTTGTCAACCCGGTCTATTTTGCCTTTTAAGATTATGGAACTGGTTAGTTCAGCACTATGGTAATCTTCCACCATGTATGGTGTAACAGTAATATCATGATTCTGAGCAAATCGGCGTAATTGTTTGAGGGCCTTTTCACCCCATCTTTTCTCATCTTCCCGGTTATTGAATCCCTTGCGGTTTCGTCGCCATTTTTCCCGTAGCAAGTTCTCAAGCCTTGTCGGATTACGCTCAATGACCGGGACTACAGTGAGAAAATCTCTGAGGGCAGCATGTACATGGTCGCCCATGGTGAAATATGGTCGTGATTTTCTGTAAACGCCCCCAAGGTGGTCTATATACTGAAACTTATACTGTCTCGGGCACTGCTGAAACATGTTCAGGCTGAATGGTGAAGCTTCAAACATTCTTAAATTATTCCGGGCAGTTTTGTAATTTCATGCGCTGTTTTTATTTTATCACAATTGACTGTGGCAACAGGCATAGGTAGAATTCTACAGATGGCTTATGTTTGAAGTTCTGACGCAGAAACTAAGCAAGATATTCAGCGGCCTGGGCAATAAAGGAAGGCTCAGTGAAAAGGATATTGATGAAACCTTGCGGCAAATACGCCTGGCTCTTCTAGAAGCTGATGTTAATTTCAAGGTCGTGAAGGATTTTCTTGCTGTTGTAAGAGAGCGAGCTTTGACTGCCCAAGTGTTGGAAAGCCTGACTCCGGCTCAGCAAATCATAAAAATTGTCAATGAAGAACTCGTAAATATCTTAGGCAAAGAGCGGAATGACCTTATAACATCTGGCCGTCCACCTTCAATCATTATGCTTGTCGGTTTGCAGGGCTCGGGTAAGACTACCACGGCAGCCAAGCTGGCTTTGCATCTTAAAAGCAGTGGGCAACGTCCTTTAATGGTGGCTGCTGATACTCGCCGACCGGCTGCCGTTGAACAGTTGGTGATTCTGGGGAAGCAACTGGATATACCAGTCTCAAGCGAGGATGCCAAGACGGCACCGCTTGCTATCTGTAGTCATGCTCTAAAGGATGCCCAAGAGATGGCGGCTACCTGGGTGATTATTGATACTCAGGGACGCCTTCATATTGATGAGGCAATGATGAAAGAGCTAGTCCAACTGAAAGCTGAGATTCGTCCTTCAGAGGTGCTATTGGTAGTTGATGCTATGACTGGTCAAGACGCAGTGAACACGGCTGAAGCGTTTAATAAGGACGTTGGCTTGACCGGGCTTATTTTGACTAAGATGGATGGGGATGCTCGGGGTGGTGCTGCGCTTTCTATTAAGTTTGTCACTGGTGTACCGGTGAAGTTCATCGGCACTGGTGAGAAAGCAAATGCGCTTGAGCCTTTTTATCCAGACCGCCTGGCAGCTCGCATTTTAGGCATGGGGGATGTACTTACTCTAATCGAGAAGGCGGAGAAAGCTTTTGACGAGAAGCAAGCCAAACAGCTAGAGAAAAAGATGCGCACCGCGGAGTTTAATCTCGAAGATTTTTTGTTACAGTTGCGTCAGATAAAAAAAATGGGGTCATTAACTCAGCTGGTTGAATTGCTACCCGGTTTCTCGAAGTTCGCTTCTAGTATTCCTCAAGGTGATGAGGAAAATCGGATGCGAAAAATTGAGGCTATTATTTTGTCTATGACCCAGGAAGAGCGGCGAAATCCAGCTATTATCGGCGGTAGTCGGCGGCGGCGTATTGCAAAAGGCAGCGGAACTACTCCCGCGGATATTAATCAACTACTCAATCAATTTTACCAGATGCAGAAACTGGCTAAAATGGCAGCCACAGGAAAATTGCCCAAGAACTTGACGGGTATGCTGGGGCGGTAAATAGGCCTCTATTTGCCGGTTTTGGTTGTTCCTGTGACAGTGAGTTCACCGTTGCTGAATTGAACATCAGTTATCTCCAGAGGCACATCACTCAGTTGCAAGTCCACCATAATGTTAAGCAGCTGCTCGACCCTTTGTTCTGCAGATTCAGGCAATGGTAGTTTACCAAGATTGAAATCTCCCAGTACTATTTTCGGGGAGCCATTCATGATTTCTACCTGTCCTATCATAGCCGTTTTGGCATTGATGCCGGGCGTGTCAATCACAGCGTAGGCGAGAAAGTTGCCATCGCCGAAGTTGATTAGCGCTTCCCTTACAGGCAGCTCCCCTTTAGCCCTGAGTTCAATCATCTTGGAGTTTATTTCTCTATCAGTGATTGTCAGTGTTAGCTGTTTTGCTTGCCCGGTGTCGGCTGCTGCTTCAATTTCAGCCTTTGCAGAGCTTATCTTCTGGTCGAAACTTTGCGCAGCCTCTGGACTTGGCAATATCTGCACCATTTTTGCCTGGATTGGGGGAGAAAGTGAGTAAAGATAGTAGCCTATGAGCAGGGTAGCAGCGACCAGAATTCCGATTACCCCGATGACCATTATTATTCCTTTGATTGCTCTCATCTAGTTCCTCCTAGCAGCCAGGATATTCTGCTAACTTATTCCAGATAGTCTTTAAGTTTTCGACTTCGACTGGGATGGCGCAGCTTACGTAGCGCTTTAGCCTCAATCTGGCGGATTCGTTCTCGAGTTACATTAAATTCTTTCCCCACTTCTTCTAAAGTGCGAGCCCGACCGTCCTCCAATCCGAATCTGAGCAATATGACTCTTCGCTCCCTGTCTGTTAGCTCGGAGAGTATTTTGTTCAACTGTGCCTTAAGCAATTCCTGGGAGGCTGCATCGGCGGGGGGTGGTGTAGCTCGGTCCTCAATGAAGTCGCCGAGGTGACTGTCTTCTTCTTCACCAATGGGCATCTCCAGGGATATGGGCATTTGAGACAACTTAAGTATTTCTCTTACCCTGTCTGAAGATATTTCCATACCTTTACCGATTTCTTCATAGCTCGGTTCACGCCCGTATTCCTGAGCCAGACGGCGATTCACCTTCAATAATCTGTTGATAGTTTCTACCATATGCACTGGGATACGAATGGTACGTGCCTGGTCGGCTATAGCTCGTGTTATAGCCTGTCTAATCCACCAGGTAGCATAGGTGCTGAATTTATAACCTTTTCGATATTCAAATTTCTCAACCGCGCGAACCAGACCAATATTTCCTTCTTGTATAAGGTCAAGGAGTGGCATTCCGTGACCTACATATTTCTTGGCAACGCTAACCACCAGGCGTAGATTTGCTTCAGTCAGGTGTCTTTCTGATTTCCTGGCTGTTCTTTTCACCTTGTTGAAATGTGCCCTAAATTGTTGGGTATGTTCGTGAAGCTGAGAGATGAATTCAGAATTGGCAGGCTCGGCAATCAGAGATTCTAGCTGTTTCCAGGTAGTTTTTTCTCCTATAATCTTACGTAATTCTGGAGGCAGAAGTCTACTGACAGTAGATATGTCTACCAGTCCCTGTTCAACTTCCGGGATGCTTTTATCGCTTTCTTTGGCTATGGTTTCCACCAATTCCTGGTTGAGCATGCTGTCAATAGCTGTTCTTAGCTTCGAGTCGTGGATGCTCTTGGTGAAACTTTCTGTAGAGGTGAATTTAAGCCTTCTGGCAAGAGTATCGATCAAACGTTTTGAGGCAAGCAAATGGCGGAGCAAATATATTACTGTATCCACTGTTGACGGATATTCGCCGTGGCGCTGAAAATAAAGCTCCTCAATATTTTCCAGATATTTGGCCTCTTCTATTTTGCTGGCTAATGACTTCTCATCGTCCGCGGTGAGCAGTGAGACTTTGCCAATCTCGTGGAGATACATACGAACTGGGTCATCAACCGCTTCATGCTCAATATGCTCTATTTCAAGGCCAACTTGTGACTTGTCTTCTTTTTGTTCTTTGCCGGCTAATTCATATTCAAGTTCAGTAGTCTCCTCGCTTTCCCATGGAAAGGTGATTTTGTCACTGTCTTCTTCGGACTCATTTTTGCCGAAAGTATCCCAAGTATTGTCCTGGGGCGTAAATGGTTCGTCGCCCATGTGAAGAATATACTCAGAATCGAACTTCCTTTTGCTTTTCTTTGGGAAGTAGGACAGGAGTTCATCGTCTCTATTTGAAGTCATTAACCATCACTCCTTGCTAGTTTTCGGCGATGGTTTTGCTTTATTAAGACATCTCGAAGTTGCTTATCGTCTTCCAAACCCTGCTCTTTTAGTTTAGCTAATTGTGCCGCGGTTCCGCCAATATCAGCTTCAATAGACAAAAGTTCTTGCTTCTTAATCTCGAGGTTTCTCAGTCTTCTCTCTTGTAAACGGGTTATGCATTGGTTCAGATCTTCGCAACGTGCCGTTTCACTTTCTTTGAGGATTGGGGGGAAATCCTTATCCAGAAGGCTTTCCAAATACTCTTGAAGAGTGCTATCGAGGCTGTTCTTAAGAGAGGCAGGGTCACCGCATTGTTGCCATTTGATAAACAGCTCTCGGTTTTCGGTATTTTCGAAGTGGTCGGGTGACAGTCCGGAGATTTCTGTCTTAAGCTCTGGATACTTAAGCAATAGAGCCAGACAATATTGCTCCAGGGGATTGGATGACGTGGTGGTAGGTAATACAGGTGTGAAAGCTTTCATGTTTCTGGTTGCTTTTCGTTTTCGTTCGGTGGCTCGGAACTTTTTCAATGCGTCACCTAGGGCGCGTTCATCAATTTTCAATAACCGGGCAAGCCTTTCTAGATAGTGAGCTTGCCGCAATGGGTCCTTCATCTCGAAAAGTAGCGGCAGGAGTTTTTCTACAGTCAAAGATTTATCTCTGGCACTTGTTAGGTTAACTTTAGCAGTTGCACTTTCAAAAATGAAGTCAACCATCGGCTTGGCATCCGTTATCAGCTTCTCCCACTGTGACGCATCTTCTCTTATTAACTCATCCGGGTCTTTGCCTTGAGGTAAGATAAGAATCTTTACCTCAGCATTGTGAGCGTCTTCATATCTTACCCACCCATAGAAAGATGGTGGCACTGGCAACATTTTATCAAGCAGTTCACCGCTTCGTGATATGGCTTCTTCTCCCGCAGTATCCGCATCGAGAGCTAGTATTAAATTCTTGGTCCAGTTTTTAAGGATAGTTAGCTGCTTGTCAGTCATAGCTGTTCCCATTGAGGCAACTACATTAAAATACCCATGTTGATGAGCCGCGATGGCATCCATATAGCCTTCGACAATTACCGCTTGGTCCTTCTCACGGATAGCTGTCTTGGCATGGTCAATACCATAAAGGCTGCTGCTCTTGTCGAAAACTGGCGTTTGAGGAGAGTTTAGATATTTAGGCATGGAATTATCTAATGCTCTACCACCAAAGCCTATAAGCTTGCCCTGGATGTTTCTGATAGGGAATATTAAACGATTGCGAAATCGGTCGTAGTTTTTTCTATCCTCTCTCTCTACTAGCAAACCAGCAGCTAATAGTTCTGCTTCTTCATATCCCTTGCCTTTCAAGTACTGCTTTAGTGTATCCCATCCTTCTGGAGCGAAACCTAGCTGAAAATTATTTATTGTCTCAGTTGATAGTCCCCGTTTAGCTGCATAATCTCTTGCTATCTGGCCTTTCGACGTATTCAATAATACGTGGTGATAATACTCGGCGGCGGCTTCGTTGATTTCGAATAACCTTTCCCTCTCTTTATCTTGAGTCTGTCTCTCTGGGGTTGCCAGGGCAACCAAGGGAACCCCAGCCTTATTAGCTAAGAGCTGCAGGGCCTGCCCGAAGTCAATACCCTCTTTCTTCATGACGAAGGAAAAAATATCGCCACCGGTACCGCAGGCGCCGAAACAATGCCAGCTCTGCCGCTCGGGGAATACGAAAAAGGATGGGGTTTTTTCAGAATGAAACGGACATGAGGCCTTATAATTTCGCCCCGATTTTTGTAACTTAGTATATTCAGAGACAATTTGCACAATGTCCAGTCTCTGTTTTACATCATCAATTACGCTCATTTCAGAAACCCAATCGATTGTTTCAAACTTCTGCTTACAGATGGCAATTTCATTTTAGCGTGCGATTTCCCTAGCCATCCGTAATGCATACTGGTCTGTCATGCCGGCGATATAATCGGTAACCTTTCGTTCTACAGTTTCATCGCGCAATGCATATTCTTCGGGCAAACTCACCTCGTGTTTAAGGAAATACGAATATAGGAGGTGTATTACCCTCCTCGCTTTTGATGTGTCTTTGCTGACTAGCCTGGGATTATACACCTTGTCAAACAGAAATTCACGCAAATTATTGGTGACTTCCAAGGTTTCAGAATTCATTCCAATAGTTGGATTTTTTAAGTTTGGATTTGCTATCGATGTTAAGGAATAACTGACTATATCGTAGACTAGCGTGTTAATTCGCTGGCGGGAGGTGTTGCCGAGTAGCTTTACTGCAGAAGCAGGTAAATCGTTTTCGTCTATGACACCAGCTCTTATGGCATCGGCGATATCGTGGTTGACATAAGCAACAGTGTCAGCCATCTTGACTACCTGTCCTTCGATGGTGCTGACTTCCGTCCATCCCTCTCCGAGTATCTCTATTCCGCTCTTGGAATGATTCAAGATGCCATCCCTAACTTCCCAGGTCAGGTTTAATCCTTGTCCGTCTTTTTCCAGAAGGTCTACTACTCTTAGACTCTGCTCGTTATGTTTGAATCCGCTTGGGGATAACTCGTTTAGAACTTGCTCACCTACATGGCCGAATGGAGTGTGACCCAAATCATGCCCCAAAGCGATAGCCTCGGTTAAGTCCTCATTAAGGTTTAGGGCTCTGGATATAGTCCGGGCAATCTGAGAAACTTCTAAGGTATGTGTAAGCCGTGTTACGAAGTGGTCACCAAGCGGGGTGATAAAGACCTGTGTTTTGTGTTTTAGACGGCGAAAGGCGTTTGAGTAGATTATGCGGTCTCGATCCCGCTGAAAATCTGTACGTATCGGGCAAGGTTCTTCCCATTTGAGTCTGCCTCGGCTGAACCTGCTCTTCGAAGCATGAGGGGAAAGGCTGTTTTCAGATTCTTCTATCCGCTGCCGAATATTCAGATTGACCATCAGAACTTAAGTTTTTGCTTTTCTGTTCTTCTACAGGGCTATGGCCGGCCGAGCTTTGCTTCAATAGCAGCGATTATACGCCTTGTCTCATCGATCATATCAGGGCTTACCGAAACCGAGTTGATGCCCCATTTTACCAGCTTCTCAGTAAGTTCTGGATAGACTGAGGGGGCTTGTCCGCAAATCGAGGAGGTTACACCTTTGCTTACCGAGACCCTAATGAGTTTCTCTAAAGCGATGAGCACCGCTTCATTTCTTTCATCGAATTGCGGTGCCAGTTTGGGATTGTCTCGGTCTATCCCTAGAATAAGTTGAGTCAGGTCATTAGAGCCGATAGAGATACCATCGATGCCGACATCTAAGAATTTGTCTATAAGGAAGACATTGGATGGTACTTCAGCCATCATCCACAATTTGAAATTAGGGAACTGGTATAATCCCTCGGAAACGAAGAATCTTTTTATTCTGGCCAGTTCATCTACGAAACGGACGAATGGAATCATGACATATAGGTTATCGTAGTGCTGGCATACTTTTTTGATAGCATCTACTTCGAGCCTAAAGACCTCTGTTTCCCTCGTGTACCTTGAACAGCCTCGGTACCCGAGCATGGGATTCTCCTCGAATTCCTCATATCTGTCCCCACCACGCAGGTTTCTATATTCGTTGGTTTTGAAATCGGTAGTTCGATAGACCACCGGTCTGGGATGAAATGCTTTGACAAAAGTGGTAATGCCCTTGGCTAACATTTCCATAAATTGCTCACCCTTACCCTCGTGTAGCATGTATCTTGGGTGCCCGCCAATTTGAGCCATCATAAATTCAGCTCTCAGCAGACCAACGCCATCCACATGTCTTGCAGCTATGGCTTCAGCCAGTTCAGGTTCAGCCAGGTTTACATAGACTCTGGTTTTTGTTTTAATTCGTTCCTGACTGATAACTGCTGGTGCGGCTGTTTTTGGCTCGGCTACTTTACCGGCATAGACTTCTCCTCCAGAGCCATCCACAGTTATTTCCTGGCCGTCTCTCAGAGTTTTGGTTGCCACCCCTGTGCCTACTACACAGGGGATGCCTAATTCGCGGCTGACGATAGCTGCGTGAGCAGTTCTGCCACCACGGTCGGTGACTATGGCTGTTGCCCGTTTCATTGCTGGCACGAAATCTGGGGTTGTCATTTCGGCTACCAGAACGTCACCATTTTTCAGCTTATCTATCTGCGAAGCGTTAATAATTTTGACGGGGCCAACAGCTATCCCCGGGCTGGCTGCAACACCAGTTAAAATTGCTTTAGCTTCTATTTTGGGAAGTATCTTCGTCTCCATTGGTTTCATGGTGGTCACGGGCCGCGTTTGAAGAATGAAGAGATCTTTTCCCTCCTTTGCCCATTCGATGTCTTGTGGGAACTGATAGTGTTCCTCAATAGTTTTGCCCACTTTAGCCAGGGAAACAATATCTTTATCGGATAGCTTTTGCTTGGCTTGCTTTGATGGTGGAACGGAAGTCTTGATGTTAGGTTCAAGCTTGCCCACTGGTGCTTTTATATCCTTTACCAGTTGCCATTCTTGTTTATGGATTTTCTTGTCTATGATTCTGATGTCATTTTTATCAAGAAGATATTGGTCAGGAGTGACATCACCAGAGACGATAGCTTCGCCAAGCCCGAAGATTGCTTCAATAATGATTTTGGTTGTGTCGCTGGTCAGTGGCTCCACGGTGAACATGACTCCGGAAGACTCTGATTGTATCATCTTCTGCACGGGCACAGCGATGCCTACCCTGAAATGGTCAAAACCTTGTTGCTGTCTGTAGAATATAGCTCTGGGTTCAAACAAGGAACTCCAGCAACCCTGTATTGCCGTTACTACCTCATTTTCCCCCTGAATGTTGAGAAAGGTACTTTGTTGTCCGGCAAAGGAAGCCTCTGGCAAGTCCTCTGCTGTGGCTGAGGAGCGGACTGCTACCAGTCCGCCACCTAGTTTTCGATAAGCGTCTTTAATCTCCTGAACGATGTCAGGCAACATGGGCACGCTGGAAATTTTATCCTTAATCAGGCCGGCAACCTCCTGGAGTTTTTTGCTATCGTTAACATCCAAATCCTCAAGGTATCGGCTGATTTCGTCTGTGAGATTGCTGGCCTTCAGGAATTTAAAGTAAGCACCTGCTGTTACGATGAAACCCGGTGGCACGGGGATTCCAGCATGCACCATCTCACCCAGGTTGGCTCCTTTGCCACCTACTATTGGAATGTCACCTTTGTTTACTTCATCAAACCAAAGGATAGCCTTTGTCCCTTGTTTCATATTCCTCCTCGTTTGTGGGTTGTTCCCGTGGGAGTATTATACCATCTGGAGTGAGGATGGTGAAGGTGGCGGCACAAATCGTGGATTTCTTAGGCCGGCAAAGTTCTGGGTGAGAGTAACATTTCCTAGACGTTAAACAGAAAGGTTATTATATCCCCGTCCTGCACGGCGTAATTTTTTCCTTCGAGCCTGAGCAGGCCGTGTTTTCTTGCTTCAGCCAGACTGCCGCATCTATCTAAATCATGAAAGCTCACAACCTCAGCCCGAATAAACCCTTTTTCTATGTCAGAGTGGATTTTCCCAGCGGCTTTAAGAGCAACTGTTCCTCTGGGTATTGTCCAGGCTTTTAGTTCCTCGGAGACAGTGGTGAAGAAAGAGATTAAGCCTAAGAGGTTGTATGAAAGTTGTATGATGCGGTCAATCGCAGGCTCGGCTAGTCCCAGGGCGTTGCGAAATTCTGCCGCTTCAGCGTCGTTTAACTGTGCCAGTTCCATTTCTAGCTTGCCACACAGGGCGACTACTTCAAATTGTGAGTGGGAGTAGGCCGAGCGTATCTCACCTTCGAGAGACGATGCTTGAGCCAACTGGTTCTCTCCGATGTTGATTATTATCAGCATAGGTTTAGCAGTAAGAAACTGATAATTAGCCAGACTTTTGATTTCCTCGCCGGTTAGACTTTGTCGCCAGATTGGCATATCCTTTTCTAGTTCTGTCTTAATTTTTTGAATCAGGGCTTGTTCTTTCAGAAAAAGGTCACGTTCTGCTGGCTTAGCGCCTTTTAAGGAATCCTCAAGTTTTTTCAGCCTTCTTTCAATTATGGTTAAATCGGAGAACACAAGCTCCAGGTTCATGGTGGCTATATCGCTTTTTGGGTCGATGCTGCTTTCTATGCGGGGCACGTTCTCGTCTTTAAATGCCCGGACTACATGGAGCAGCGCATCAGCGTTGCTTAGATAGTTCAGAAACTGGCCGCTTACCCCTTCCCCCTTGCCGAAGTCTCTGGCTATGCCAGCGATATCGACATATTTTACTTCCGCTGGCGTAATCTCCTTTGGGCTGAATATTCTATCCAGAACTTGAAACCTGGAGTCTGGCACCTTAGACACTCCAAAATTTGGAGTCAGGGCAGCTTTGGCATAAGGCGCAGTGTCAGCCTTACCTCCTGTCAAGGCATTGAAAAGAGTTGTCTTGCCGCTTTTGGGCAGCCCGATGACGCAAACTTCCAAAATATCCCCCTGGCAAAAAGAAATATAAGCCAGATGAAGTTAAATTGCAAGAAATACCCACGTTCGTTCGTGAGCTTGTTGCTATTTTCTTCGATATGCTATAATGTGCAGACTTTGAGCTTTGAGGGTAATATGAATGCCTAGTTATGAATTGGTACTTATAGTCAGTCCTGAAGTGACTGATGAGGACATGCCTGACTTTATCGCCAAATTGAGCGAGTTAATCAGTAAAAACGGTGGGAGCGTAGATGAAGTGAATCAGTGGGGGAGGAAACAGCTTGCTTATCCTATAAAACGGTCGACAGAGGGTAATTACGTGTTGACTAAACTCACATTGAAGCCAACTTCGACTAAAGAGCTTGAAGCTAACTTTCGGCTTTCTGGGAAGATTCTGCGCCATCTGTTGGTAAGGTCAAAGGGTTAAGTGCAAGGAGGGTTGTAATGGTAAGTTTGACCAAAATTATGCTCATTGGAAATCTTGGTACAGATCCAGAGATGCGCTTCACACCTAGCGGCACGCCGGTGGCTTCATTCAGTCTAGCCACCAATCGGGTTTATACTGCATCGGACGGTGAACGCAAGCAGGAAACTGAATGGTTTAGAGTATCTGCTTGGAGAAAGCAGGCTGAGAGCTGCAATCAGTTTTTAACCAAAGGACAGCGTGTTTATGTTGAGGGGAGCCTGCGCACTCGTACTTGGGAAGACCGAGATGGCCAGAGGCGTGTTACACTTGAGGTAAATGCTGACAGGGTACTATTCCTTGATAAGCAGGCTCTGGCTCCGCTCCCCGGTGAAGAAATCCCTGTGGAAGGCCATATGGAAGCTGGTGAGGAAGAGGTAGAACCTGAAGATCTGCCTTTTTAGTAACTTATCTTTTGATTAGAAGGAGGCATAGATTAGAGCATGCAGGAAGGTGAGGGGAATAAAGATACAAGGGAGAAGGGACGTCGCTTTGTTTTCAGGCCCAAAGTTTGCCCCTTTTGTGCTGACAGGGCTGAAATAGACTATAAAGACGCCTCCAGGTTGCGGCGCTATATTTCTGACCGGGCCAGAATTCAGCCACGCCGTCGGACAGGTATTTGTGCCAAGCATCAGCGGCGCTTAGCATTGGCAATAAAGAGAGCTCGTTACCTGGCTTTATTGCCTTATACTCCGGAACATGTTAGTCCTGGTAGAGCATCTGAAACCAGAGCATAGCTTTTGAAGGATAGTATAATGCCTAAGAGAACGTATCAGCCTAAGAAAATATCGCGAAAGCGTAAAAATGGCTTCCGAGCAAGAATGGCGACCCGAGGAGGACGGAAGGTATTAAAATCAAGGCGGCTCAAGGGGCGGTGGCAATTGACGCCAGTTTAGAAGCATGACAAAGAGACGGGCTTTAACAAAAAGAGCCCAATATCTGGCTGTTTACAAATCGGGTAAAGCTTGGGTAGATAAGCTTATTGTCATGAAAGCGTTACCTAATGACTTAGAGTTTGACCGGTGTGGGTTTTCAGTAGCTAAGGATGTCGGTAAGGCTGTGGTGCGCAATCGGGTGCGGCGCTTGCTCAGGGAAGTTGTACGTGTAACATTGATAAAGCCGGGGTGGGATATAGTTTTTATTGCTCGGCCAGATGCGGCGAATGCTGACTATCATGACCTCAAGAGGTCAATAGGAAAGCTGCTGTTACGAGCTCGTTTAGTAGATGAAAATGAAATGGTTCGTGCTGGAGTTAATTAAGCTGTATCAGTCTACGGTTTCACAAGTTACCCCGCCTGCTTGTCGCTTTGAACCTACGTGCTCTCATTATGCTTATGAGTCGATACAAAAATATGGTGTTGTTAAAGGGAGTTGGCTGGCAGCAAAGCGCATAGGGCGTTGCCATCCTTGGTCTGCGGGTGGCTATGACCCGGTGCCATAAGATTTTAAATTTTTTGCTGTTAATGATGAATAAGTTGGCCGGTTTATTCAGGATCAGAATGAAGAGATTAAGTTTAATATTTTGTCTTGTTGCTCTAAGTCTGCTTGTACTTGGTTGCGCTGGGCCGGCATGGGAGGGGTGGTCGGGGTTTACTGAATATGATGGCATCCTTTATTTCGGGACTATGGATGGCAGGGTGTTGGCGATAAGTCCTGAGGCTCGTAGTCAGGAACTGCCTTTTCCCAGCGAAAATGAATGGGCTTTTACAGTTCCCAGCATGGGTACTCCGGGTGCAATGTGTGGCCCCGCTTGTGTCCCGGCATCGACGAGAGCAAGCATATACGCCACACCGGTAGTGGCTGGAGACCTGGTTTGTGTTTGTATCTATGCTGGTGAGAAGGGGAAACTGGTGGCCATGGATAGGCTGGCTCCCGGCTATACGGAAGGTGTACCATTGCGGTCAAAAGGTGAGTGGACTTATCCTAGTGGCGTGAAATCCATAGGTGCTATTGTTGGCACCCCGGTATTGGTCGAGGGCACTCTCTATGTGGGTAGTTCTGATGGTAAGCTCTACGCCCTGGATGCGGCTTATGGGGAGAAGAAATGGGAATTTGACACTGGCGGCAAGGTATGGACGTCTCCAGCGGTTGAAGATAGTGCAGTTTATGTTAGTAATTACGAGCGGAAGCTTTTTGCTGTGTCAATCACGGGGAATAGCCTGCTCTGGGAAATTGAATTGCCAGCATCTATTGCCTCCTCGCCATTAATTTCTGAAGATACCATCTTTTTCGGTACTTTCGACAATCATTTTTATGCTGTCGACAGCTCAAACGGTAGTGAGAAGTGGACTTTTGAGGGGGGTAACTGGTTCTGGTCAACCCCGGTGGTGAAGGATGGCGTGGTTTATGCTGCTTGCCTCGACCATCAAATTTACGCTCTCGATGCTAGCACGGGTGATAAGCTGTGGCAATTTGCCACTGATGCCCCTATTGCTTCTGCGCCGGCACTATCAGATAATCTTCTAGTGGCAGCCTCGGAATCAGGTGTGATTTACATCCTGGAGTCTGATAGTGGGAATTTGGTGCGGGCTGTTTCCATTGGTTATCCAGTTATGGCTCCGCTTTACGCTGAGGAGAACATGGTTTTTGTGCATGCTAAAAATCGCTGTGTTTACGCTGTAGATTTGCAAAGTGGAGATAAGGTCTGGGAATTTCCTTATTCTGACATTAAATAGAGTTAGTTATGGCTGAATTGTGGAATACTATTATCCTTGAACCTGTGCTCAACAGTCTGATTGCCTTGTGCACTATGTTGGGTGGCAGCTTTGGGCTAGCGATCATTGTGCTTACGGTTGTTGTCCGCCTGGCGTTGTTTCCCCTTACCGTACGACAGACTCAGTCAACCAAGGCAATGCAAACACTGCAACCAAGGGTTCAGGAACTTCAGAAGAAATACGCCAAAAACCAGCAGAAATTACAGCAGGAGATGATGAAGCTGTATAAGGAAGCTGGAATTAATCCTCTGGGCTGTCTCTGGCCTATGCTTATCCAGTTACCTATATGGATAGCTCTGTACCAGTCCATTATGCAGGCCTTGGCAGCTACACCGGAGAATTTATTGAACTTGTCGCAACATCTTTACTCATGGGCGGCAGTTGGTCAGGCAGTACCTCTGAACGAGCATTTCCTCTGGCTGCAATTGTCCCGACCAGACCCTAATCTCATACTGGCTATATTAGTGGGTGGCACAATGTGGGTGCAGCAAAAGATGGTTACACCACCAGCTACCGACCCAAGGCAGCAATCTATGACAAGCATGACTACAATGATGATGCCATTGATGTTTGGATTCTTTACCCTGTCTTTCCCCAGCGGCCTGGCTCTATACTGGGTGGTTTCAAATGTGATTGGCATTATAATTCAGTATTTCGTCAGTGGTGGCTGGGGATATTTGAGGGCCCCTTCGGCTCCGAGGGTGGCTCCGACTCAAGCTCCGCCTCCGGCTCAGGCTCAAAAACCTGTGCCAGTACATAAAATATCACCAAATGAAAGGCCATCCAAGACGGTACAGAAGGCGGCAGAAGAGTCTAAGACATTGAAGAAGGCATCTGAGGAGAAGAAGCGAGGTCTTTTTGGAAGATGAAAGAGCTAGAAGTAAGTGGAAAAACGGTTGCCGAGGCTTTACAGTTAGCACTGGAACAATTGGGGGTAAGTGAAGACGAGGTGGAAGTGGTAGTATTGAAGAAAGGTAAGTCAGGCGTTTTGGGAATGGGTGCTGAGGAGGCCAAGATAAAGGTAACGCTTTTACCTGTATCTGGCGAAAAATTGGATGTATCTGAGGTGGCCAAGGATGTAGCGGAGACGTTGATTAAGTCAATGAAAATAACCGCCGATGTTTCTGTTATTCAAGAAACCAACGGCGAGTTGCCGGTGACTCTGAATATACAGGGCGATGACCTTGGGGTCTTGATCGGTCGTCGTGGTCAGACTTTGGCTTCTCTGCAGTATATCATCAGGCTGATAGTCGCTGAGAAGTTGAAGGCGTGGGTGCCGGTCAATGTTGATATTGCTGACTATAAAAAGAGACGTTACGAGTCCTTGCAAAACCTGGCTTTGCGTTTGGCAGAGCAGGTGAAAAGAAGCCGGCGCTTGATAACACTTGAGCCTATGCCTGCAGATGAGCGCAGGATTATTCATTTAGCTTTGACTGATAATCCGGATGTCACCACCCAGAGCATGGGTGAAGGCGAAATGCGAAAAGTAGCTATTCTATTGAAGAAGCATTAGGCATGTTTCGACCGGTAAACAGCAAGGTTAATTTTCCTGACCTGGAAAGAACCATCCTCAGTTTCTGGCAAGAGCACCAGATCTTCAAAAAAAGCCTCGAACTCAGGCATGGAGCGCGACAATTCACCATGTATGAGGGGCCGCCTACAGCCAATGGTAGTCCGGGGATTCATCATGTGCTATCGCGGGTGTTTAAGGATGTCATCCCAAGATACAGAACTATGAAAGGATGCTATGTCCCACGTAAGGCTGGTTGGGACACTCATGGGCTTCCGGTAGAGCTGGAAGTTGAGAAGACGCTGGGTTTTACCGGCAAGGCTCAGATCGAGGAATATGGCGTGGCTAAATTCAATGCGCTTTGTCGGGAGAGCGTATTTAGATATCTTAAGGAATGGGATGCCATGACCGAGCGCATCGGCTTCTGGCTGGATTTAGAGCATGCTTATCGCACGCTGGAAAACAGCTATATAGAGTCTTGCTGGTGGGCATTAAAGCAACTGTGGGACAGGAATTTGATTTATCAGGGCTATAGGGTTACTCCCCATTGCCCGCGGTGCGGCACCTCTCTTAGCTCACATGAGGTGGCTCTGGGTTATAGAGATGATGCTGCTGACCCATCAGTTTACATAAAGTTTAAGCTTGCTAGTAGTTCTGCGGACAATCTTAAGCTTCCCGTTGCTTTGCCTCCATTGGATAAACCTGTATTTTTATTAGCTTGGACGACGACTCCGTGGACGCTGCCTGGTAATACTGCTCTGGCTGTAGCTTCAGAAGCGCAATATAGTATTATGGGTAGCTCTGAGGATTATCTTATTTTGGCTACGGCGCTCGTGGAAAGAATCGGTCTTGACGGTTATAAACCGATAGCTGCTGTTCCTGGTAAAGACCTAGTCGGGCTTGAATACCAGCCGTTGTTTAACCCGCATGATTTCGGTGTCGAGAGAGGTCGTTTCGGTGCAAGTGCTGCCGAAGTGGAGCTCTCCTATGAAATGTTGTCTCTCCAGAAGGCGAACTCAGATTTGACATACCGTGTGATTTCCGGTGATTTTGTCTCTATGGAAGACGGAACTGGTATAGTCCATATTGCCCCGGCCTTCGGTGAGGTTGACTTCGAGGCTGGGAAGAAGGAGGGGCTGGATTTCGTTCAACCTGTAGATTTGGATGGGAAAATGACCGGCACTTATCCTTTTGCCGGAAAGTTTGTCAAGGATGCTGACTCTCTTGTTCTTGAAGACCTCAAATCAAGGGGTTTGCTCTACCGCAGCGAGCAGATAGTTCATACTTACCCGTTTTGCTGGAGGTGTGAAGCGCCACTCCTATACTATGCCAAAAAAACATGGTACATCAGGACATCGCTCAAGAAAGAGGCACTTATTTCTGGCAATGACAAGATAAACTGGTATCCTGAGCATATAAAGTATGGTCGTTTCGGCAACTGGTTGGAGAATAATGTAGACTGGGCTTTTTCCCGGGAACGTTACTGGGGGACACCGTTGAACATCTGGGGTTGCTCTAGCTGTGGCGGCTATGAATGCATCGGCAGCCTTGATGAACTGAAATCGAAGCCAGATATCGAAGGTCTGATTGAACCGCTGGACCTGCACCGCCCTTTTGTGGATGACATTACTTTTTCTTGCTCGAAGTGCGGGGGTAGGATGAAACGGCAAACGGAGGTGATAGATTGCTGGTTTGACTCAGGGGCTATGCCCTTTGCTCAGTGGCATTATCCTTTCGAAAATCAGGATACATTTAAACGTAATTTTCCTGCCGACTACATCTCAGAAGCTGTTGACCAGACACGCGGCTGGTTTTACAGCTTACATGCTATATCGACATTGCTTTTTGATAGTCCCTGCTTCAAGAACGTTATTTGCCTGGGGCACATTCTTGATGCCGAAGGCGACAAGATGAGCAAAGCCAAAGGAAACGTTGTTGACCCGTGGTCGGTGCTTGATAACTACGGTGCTGATGCTTTACGCTGGTATCTATTTACGACTGCTCCGGCTGGCAATGTCCGCCGTTTTTCCAGTGACGCGGTCTCTGAAGTCTTGCGCAATTTTTTGCTCACGTTGTGGAATATCTATTCCTTTTTTGTCATCTATGCCAATATTGACCGCTTCGACCCCAAATCGGCATCAGTAACAGCACTTTCCGACCTGGACAGATGGATTCTTTCCAGGCTAAACCAGCTTGTAGCTGATGTGGATAGAGCTTTAGATAATTATGACCCCACTTCAGCCGGACGGAAGCTTGAGTTCTTTGTTGATGAACTTTCTAACTGGTATGTGAGGCGAAGTCGTCGCCGTTTCTGGAAAAGCCAGAGCGATGCAGATAAGCTGGCTGCTTATTCGACGCTATATTATTGCTTGGTAACCCTGTCAAAGCTTCTAGCGCCTTTTACGCCTTTTGTCGCTGAGGAGATTTACAGAAATCTGGTTTGCTCGGTTGAGTCTGATGCTGTGGAAAGCGTGCATCTGGCTGAATTTCCTGTTGCCGACCTGTCACAGGTAGATGAGAAGCTTGTTGAAGCTACGCGCCTGGCTATGACGGTGTGCAGTCTGGGACGTGCCGCCAGAGCCAAGTCCGGCATTAAAGTGCGCCAACCATTGTCCAAGGCGCTGGTCAGGGTAGGGTCAGCCGACGAAAAAGAAGCCTTGAAAAAGCTGACTTATCAAATATTAGAAGAAATCAATGTCAAAGAATTAGAATTCCATACGGGTGAAGAGGATAGCGATAGACCGGGCTATGTTTCTGCTGTTGAAGGTGACCACTGGGTAGCGGTATCTACTGAACTGTCGCCAGAGTTGGAGGCTGAAGGAATCGCTCGTGAAGTTGTACGACGTTTGCAGACCATGCGCCGCTCAGCGGGGTTGGATATAGCTGACCATATCATTACCTATTATGAGGGTGGGGATTCAGTCCATCTGGTTATGACCAGGTTTGCCGACTACATTAAGCAGGAAACGTTGTCCCGGGAGTTGATTTCAGCAGTACCTCCTGCTGGAAGCCATACTGAGAAGTTTCGTATTTCGAATTACGAAATCTCACTAGGTATTGAAAAGACAGCTTGAGAGGCTATTTCTGGAATCAGCCATCTTAACTGCTTGGGGGTGGGCTTTGTATGAGGCGGGTGGAGATTGTCTTCGTCTCGTTGCCCCGGACGAATGTTATGGTAACTTCCTCTCCAACCTGAGATTCGTGTATAGAGTTTATTAATTCGTCGGCTGTAGTTACCTCTTTGCCCTTGAAGATGGTGATTACATCAAGTTTTTGCAATCCTGCCTGTGCTGCCGGGCTGCCCGGTCTCACATAGGCAACCACTGCGCCTTTGTTAACAGATAAACGGTTCACCGTGGCAACATACTGGTCAACGGTATACAGGGTGACTCCAAGCCATGGACGGGTCACATAGCCCTGCCTAATAAGTTGCTCGATGATAGGTATGGCTGCCCTGGTGCTTATGGCATAGCCCATACCTTCGACGCCAACGCCAGCAATTTTGGCGCTGGTGATACCGACTACTTCTCCTTTCATATTCACCAACGGGCCACCGCTGTTACCCGGGTTAATAGCTGCCGATGTCTCGATAAGGTCACCCAAAGTCTGACCCTGGTCTACATCTAAGGACACTTTCAGGCCGCTGACGGTACCTTCTTTAGCTCTTATGCCCTGGCCTAATGGATTGCCGATGGCTACCATCCAATCTCCAACTCTAAGCTGTGTTGAATCGCCCACGCTGGCAGCCGGTAAGTCGGTGGCGTTGATTTTAATGACTGCCAGGTCCGTTAACTGGTCTGTATGTATGTTTGTTAGGTCTGTCTCAAAGATTCTGCCGTCACTCAGTTCTACTGTTACCTTTTTGGCTCCCTCAATTACATGGTTATTGGTCACGATGATGCCGTCTTTGTCTATAATCCAGCCTGAGCCGGAGCCTTTTTGTGTTCTTGGTGTGCGGAAGATATCCAGGGCTATGGCTTCAGTGCTTATGGCTACCACCGATGGGTAAACCTTATCCACCACGTCAGCAATACTCGGTAGTGCCGGAGCCTCAGTTTCTTGTTCGGGGGGTGACCAGCTAGTGTCTATTGGCGGAGCGGGTGCTTGAGCGGCTGGCGTTTCAGTTTTTGGGTATGATGGTGTTGGTGTGGTGGGCAGAGGTAACAGGCAACTGGTCATGCCCGCTATTAAACTCAATAGTAAAAGGAAAATCAGTACTTTTTTCATTAAAGCCTTCCTGCGATTGAAAGTGCATGAATTTTAGCACAGAGCTTTTTTTGTGGCAAAAATATGCTTGATTATTATGACTAACTGGTTCATAATGCGTGATTAGCTGATAAGGTAATAGCCCGTTACAGTATTTGTTCAAGTTCAGGGCAAATTTGTAAATCGGAGGCACAGGAATGAGAATCCGCATTCTGGGCGCTCACAGTACAGAGGCTAAAGGGCAGATGATGGTTTCCCTTCTCATTGATGGCACTCTGGCTTTGGACGCTGGTGGTCTTACTTCTAGCCTCTCGCTGCCGGAGCAGCAGAAGGTGAGAGCGATTTTGCTGACTCATCATCATTTCGACCATACCCGTGATCTGGTCACACTGGGAGCTAACGGTGCCGCGTTTCCGAATCCCGTAGATGTCTATGCCTTGAGCCAAACTCTTGATATTGTTAACTCATGTCTTCTCGATGGCAAGATGTATGCCGATTTCTCTAAATGGCCATCTAAAGACAAGCCTTTTCTGCGTCTAAATGTTATTGAGCCATTTCAGAGGCAGAATATTCAGGGATATGATGTGTTGCCTGTAGCGGTACAACATTCAGTGCCTTGCCTCGGATTTCTGGTCACATCCAGAGATGGTAAAAGTCTGTTTTACACAGGTGACACTGGTCCGGGATTGGCAGAATGCTGGCAAAAGATATCGCCACAGTTGCTTATAATTGAAGTATCCGGCATCAACAGGTCTCAGGAATTTCTTAAGAGTGTGGGGCATCTGTCAGCCGGGCTTCTCAAGGAGGAACTCGTACAGTTCAAGCAAATGAAGGGATATTTGCCACGTGTTGTTGTCATCCATATTCCGCTCCAATTCCAGAGAGAAGTCGAGCGGGAGGTTAAGGAGGTGGCTAAAGGATTGGGGGTCCGCATAGATATCGGTTACGAGGGTATGAAGCTCAATCTCTAGTCTGCCACCATTATCAAATTCCCGCCAGATTCGAAGTCACGATATGGCAGATTAAAATGCAAAGATTCACCCTCACCCTCACCCTAACCCTAACCCTCTCCCATTCCTTCGACTACGCTCAGGACAGGCAAGGAAGAGGGTTTAAGGTGAGGATGAAAAACAAGCACTCTATATATGTGGACTATGCCTCTACGTAATCTACCTTGGGCAGATGTGTCAGGGCTTCCTTGACTTTTTCTTCAGGATAGTCGTAGTCCTGCAACTTGCCGGAGAGAAACTCGTCGTAAGCCGCCAGGTCGAAGTGTCCATGTCCGCTCAGGGCTATGAGTATGGTCTTGGACTCACCAGACTTCTTGCATGCCAGGGCTTCATCTATGGCTACCCTGATGCCGTGGTTCGGCTCTGGTGCCGGGATGATGCCCTCGGTGCGGGCGAACTGCACGCCAGCCTGGAAAGTTGCCACCTGGGGCACCGCCTTGGCTTCGACAAAGCCTAGATTGTGAAGATGACAGATGATTGGTGCCATGCCGTGGTATCGGAGCCCGCCAGCGTGAATCCCGGGTGGTACGAAGGTGTGACCCAGCGTGTTCATCTTGGCGATTGGCGCCATTCCAGCGACATCACCGTAGTCCCAGGCATAAGGACCTTTAGTTACGCTGGGGCAAGCTGATGGTTCCACATTTATTATGCGCAGGTTGGGCTTCTTGCCTTCGATTTTATCCTTGACGAAGGGCAGGTATACGCCGGCGAAGTTGCTGCCGCCACCGATACAGCCGACGATTATATCTGGATATAGACCTGCCTTCTCCATCTGCTTCTTGGCTTCCTGCCCGATTATGGTCTGGTGGAGCAGGACGGAGTTTATGACGCTGCCTATGGAGTAGTAGGTATCCTCGCGGCCGAAGGCGTCCTCAATTGCCTCGCTGATGGCGATGCCCAGGGTGCCCGGTGAATTGGGGTCTTCAGCCAGAATTTTGCGCCCTATTTCTGTATCCTGGCTGGGACTAGCCACACACTTAGCTCCCCATGTCTCCATAAGTATACGGCGGTATGGCTTCTGGTTGTAGCTCACCTTGACCATATAGACTTTGCATTCAATACCAAAGAAGGCGCAGCCCATAGACAGCGCACTGCCCCACTGGCCGGCGCCGGTCTCGGTGGAGAAGCGCTTTATGCCATCTTTCTTGCCGTAATAGGCTTGAGCCACGGCGGTGTTAAGTTTATGGCTGCCAGCCGGGCTTACCCCCTCGTATTTATAGAATATTTTGGCTGGTGTATCCAGCGCTTTCTCCAGACGGTAAGCGCGGATTACTGGGGTGGGCCGCCACAGCTTGTAGATATCCTGCACCTCTTCTGGGATCTCGATATTTTTCTCTTTGCTGAACTCCTGGTCTTGCATACCTTTGGAGAAAAGTGGTGGAGGCAGGGGAGTGGGTTGACCGGTGCCCGGATGCAGCAATGGAGGCAATGGCTTGGGCAGGTCGGGCAAGATATTGTACCAGGTCGTAGGCATTTCCTTTTCGGTTAAGATGATTTTGGTTTCTTTCATTTTTCCTCCCTTTTAGTTTTTGAGATAAAAAGTGTTTAGGCTGGTTAAGCTTGTCCCTGGCCACTAGGGCCACATCCAAGATATTGTTGCCATGCCGTTACCTCCTTCGAAAGCTCTTTATAGAAACAAGAAGCCTCTCGCCTAAGGGGCGAGAGGCTTAATCTTCGCGGTGCCACCCTTATTGGTCTTTCGACCATCTCTTTCAGGTACAGCCCTATAAGCTAGAGCGATACCCCAGGTTATGATAACGCTACCCTTTGCGTCAAAGCCTACTTGTATTAGTTACACTAAACTTTCGGTTTGCGGCTCCCAGGTCCATTCAGTCTCTGCGCCGGCATCAGCTTTCACCTCTTCTGACTCTCTGTAGCCTCGCTTAAAGGCTTACTAGTCCTGCTCACAGCCTTTGCTATATTCAATTAGACATTCATTTTACCACCTTTTTCAGACTTGTCAAGTTTTTGCATGAGTGGACTCACTGACTTGACATATTCAGCGGAAGATAGTAGAAAGGAGGCAGGTAAAATGGTTTCATTTTGCAATCCCAGGTAGAGCCAGTCCATTCAAAGGAGGTGAGAGATGAAAGATGCGGATAGGGACGCCGGGCAGCTCATCACTGAGCTGGAGCAGTTGCGTCAGAGGATTGCCGAGCTGGAAGCCTCAGCAGCGGAGAGCAAGAAGGCTGAAGATAGGTATCGCCTGCTGCTGGAAAATGCGGCTGAGGCAATCGCCGTGACTCAGGACGGCAAAATCAAGTTTGCCAACCCTAAACTGTTAGAGCTTACAGGTCACACAATTGAAGAGCTAGGCTCTATCCTTTATACAGAACGTGTCCATCCGGATGATAGGGACATGGTGATTGAATACCGTAATGGAAGATTAACAGGGGAGAGCGCTCCGCAGACTTATAATTTAAGGATTATTGATAAAGCGGGTAATGTCAGGTGGTTGGAGAGGAATGTTACTTTAATTGACTGGGAGGGTGGACCTGCCGCACTTATCTTTGAGACCGACATCACCGAGCGCAAGCGGGTAGATGAGGCCCTAAAACAAAGTGAGTCGAGATACAGGGAACTTGCCGAAAGCATAACGGACGTTTTTTTCGCTCTGGACAGCAAACTGAGGTATACGTACTGGAATAAAGCCAGCGAAGAGCTTACCGGCGTCCCGGCTAAGGAGGCGCTGGGGAAGCACATGTCCGATGTTTTCCCGGATGACGAAGCCGCCAGAAGGGCTGAGAGCGCATACCGAAGGGCGCTGGTGACGAAGGAGCCGCAGCATTTTGTGAATGAGCATTCTATCGGTGGCAGAGACTACGTTTTTGAAATCAGTGCTTATCCCACGCAGGATGGTCTTTGTGTTTATGTTAAGGACATAACCGAGCGCAGAAAATTGGAGAAGGCGCTGATAGAAAGCGAGCAGTGGTACCGCCATCTCTTCGATAATGCCCCTTTTGGAATCGGTTTTTCCTCGACTGATGGCAAGATTATAACCATGAACAAGGCAATGGGGGAAATCAACGGATACTCTGTTGATGAAATGAGCAAGATTAACATGGTTGATATATACGTTAATAAGGCAGATAGAGAGTTTTTGCTGCAAGAGATGAGGCGGCATGGCAGTGTTGCTGATTATCCGTTGAGGCTCAAACGCAAAGGCGGCAGCGAATACGATGCTGTTATATCTGCCAGATTAGCCACTATCGGGGATAGAGAGATCATCCTGACCATACTCCATGATGTCACCGAGCGAAAGCGGGCTGAGGAGGCATTGAAAGAGAGTGAGAAAAGGTTCAGGGCATTCTTTGAAGATGCTCCTGCATACTGCTATATGGTTTCGACTGAAGGCAACATTCTGGACGTGAACAAGATTGCACTGAGGGTACTTGGTTACACAGAAGACGAACTCATAGGAAAGCCGCTTATTACCACGCTTTATGCGCCTGGCTCTCGCCAAAAGGCTGAAGAATTATTCAGGATTTGGCGGGAAACTGGGAAGCTCGAAACCCAGGAACTAAAAATAATCACTAAAGAAGGTGTTGAAAGGATTGTGCTGCTAAGTGCTGGTGCTGTCAGGAGTGCTGATGGGGAAGTGCTTTATTCCATTTCGATGCAGCGAGACATTACTGAGCGAAAGCGGGCTGAGGAGGCGTTACGCCTTTCTGAGCAAAATTTCCGTGACTCAATAGAAAACTCGCCTCTGGGTATACGAATTGCCAGCGAAGATGGAAAGACGCTTTACGTCAACCGGTCTTTACTGAGTATATACGGCTACGGTAGTCTTGAGGAACTGGAAGCTGTGCCTAGAAAGCAACTTTATACGCCCGAGAGCTATGCTGAGCATAGGGAACGAGTAGAGAAGAGAAAACGTGGAGAGCTTATCCCACCCAATTATGAGGTCAGCATTGTGCGCCGGGACGGTCAGATGCGAGACCTTTCGGTGTCTCGCGGAGAAGTGCTGTGGAATGGAGAGAGGCAATTCCAGGTGGTGTATCAGGATATCACTGAGCGTAAACAGGCTGAGGAGCAGTACCAGACCATTATCCATGGCGCTATGGATGGTTTCTGGCAGGCGGATATGCAGGGGCACTTTCTAGATGTGAACGAGGCTTATTGCAGTTTGACAGGCTACAGCCGCGAAGAGCTTCTGAACATGGCAATCTCAGATATCGAAGCAATAGAGAGACCGGAGGAAACAGCCGAACGCATGCAAAAAATAAGTGATGTTGGCTACGAACGCTTTGAGAGCCGCCACCGGCGCAAGGATGGCGCAATTATCGATGTCGAGGTAAGTGTCAACTATTTGCCGATTCATGGTGGACGAGTGTTTACATTTATCCGTGACATCACCGAGCGCAAGAAGGCTGAGGAATCTCTGATGGAAAGCGAGGAACGGTATCGCTCTCTGATAGAGCTATCTCCTGAAGCTATTTTTGTTGCCACTGATGGTAAGCACGTATTCGTAAATACTGCTGGGCTGAAGTTGTTTGGCGCATCGAAACCTGACCAAATTATTGGAAAGCCGGTCCTGGATGTAATTCACCCGGACTATCGTGAAGTTGTTGCCGAACGGATGCGAAAGTCGATGGAAACAGGAACCATAGCTCCTGCTATCGAAGAGGAATTTCTCAGGCTCGATGGCACGCCTGTTGCTGTTGAGGTGAGGGCAGCGCCTTTAGTTTATCAGGGCAAGCCGGCAATGCAGGCTGTGGTCCGTAATATTTCTGATCGTAAGAAGGCTGAGGAGGCGCTGCGGGCGAGCGAGGAGCAATACCGGCTGCTGGCTGAGAATGTGAGAGACGTTATCTGGTCTACGGACATGGACTTGCGGTTCACATATGTAAGTCCATCTGCTAAATACATCGTAGACCGCACCGCTGAAGAGGTTATGTCCATGTCATTTGAGCAACTACTTAAGCCATCTTCTCAGAAGGTGGCGTTGGGTGTTTTTACCGAGGAGCTGGCTCGGGCAAAGGCTGCGCCACCGGAACCGGGCAGGTCGCGGACGGTGGAGGTAGAAATTATTCGCCGTGATGGTTCCACCTTGTGGTCTGAGCTGAAGATGAGCTTTATTCGCAACCCGGACGGGCGACCGGTTGGGATTCTGGGCGTTATGCGGGATATCACTGAACGGAAGAAGGCTGAAGAAGAGAGGAAGGAGATGGAGCAAAAGGCACAGCTTGCCAGCCGTCTGGCTTCCGTAGGCGAATTAGCTGCCGGCATTGCCCATGAGATAAATAATCCGCTTACCGGTGTTATCGGTTATGCCGAGTTGCTGATGCATGAGGATGTGCCCGAACATATAAAGAATGATTTAAAGATTATCTATGAGGGAGCCAAGCGGGTGGCTGATGTCGTAAAAGGGCTGCTCACTTTTGCACGCCAGACCAGGCCGGAGCGTACGGTTGTGGATGTTAACCAGGTTATTGAGATTGTTTTACGCCTGCGTGCCTACGAGCTAGAGACTGGTAATATAACGGCCACTGCCAGGCTGGCTCCTGACATACCTGCGACCGTCGCCGATGCCGGGCAGCTTCAGCAGGTGTTCCTGAACTTGATTATTAATGCCGAGATGGAGATGAGGTCGGCGCATGGTAAAGGAAAGCTCATAATTAAGACAGAGAGCGTTGGTAATACCATCCGGATATCTTTTAAAGACAATGGCCCGGGCATAGCTGAGGAAAATCTGGAGAGGATATTCGACCCCTTCTTTACTACCAAGGAGGTGGGTGAGGGGGCCGGTCTTGGTTTGAGCATCTGCCACGGGATAGTAGCCAAGCATGGTGGCAGGATATGGGCTGAAAGCCAGAGTGGCAACGGAGCTACTTTTGTAGTGGAGCTGCCCGTGGTCACCGAAGCCAAACGTCCCAGACAGGCTAAGACGGCGCGCAAAGCCGAGAAAACAGCTAAAGGCAAGATACTGGTGGTGGATGATGAACAGGTGGTGAGGCAGTTGTTAATCCAGGTTCTTACTGAGGAGGGGCATGAGGTGGAGACTACAGACAATGGCAAGGACGCGCTGAAGAGGATTAAGAGCAATAATTATAACCTCATACTTCTGGACATGAAATTGCCTGAAATGAGCGGTAACGAGTTGTATGAGCGTATTAAGGAGATAGAGCCATCCCTGGCGAAACGGGTGGTGTTCATAACGGGTGATGTGATGGGGGTGGATACCGAAGCCATTCTTGCCAGGACAGGAGTTCCGTGTATTACCAAACCGTTTGATATTAAGGAGTTGGGTGCTGAGGTAAACCGCCTGTTGACCGGGTCCCGCCGGAAGGGCACCCACCAGGTCAAAAGTCAAAAGCCAAAAGTTAGAGATAAGAGCGGGATTTAGATAGTTGTTCAGGATTTGGGGCTTAGGATTAAGAATTTCTAGGGCGTAGCTTTCACCCTTACCTTCTCCTCTCCCATCAAGGGAGAGGAAAATGATCTTTACCCCTTTGGGGGTAGAGTGATAGATACTTTTGAGTGAGAGGGCAGTCTTCTCTCCCCTGGCGGGAGAGAGTTAGAGTGAGGGGACAGGGTGGAGCTGTGG
>CAZUEB010000001.1:30694-56687 GCA_964619115.1 uncultured Dehalococcoidales bacterium | reverse complement strand
TGGAGAGGTGCTGGAGTGGACTATCAGGCGCGCCTGGAGAGCGCGTGTCGCCATTGGCGACCGTGGGTTCGAATCCCACCCTCTCCGCCAGCTAACAATCCAACGTTTTCTTTTACCTCGATAGATTCCTTATCGACCGACCGTTGTTTGCATATATTGCCTATGCTACAATGTTTCAACTCAAATGGTGAAGAATAACGAGCTGAAATATTGGGTAAGCTTCTCCAGGATGCCCGGCATCGGCCGGGTGAAAATCTCACAGCTATTGGGGCATTTCACTACTTTGGAACATGCCTGGAAAGCTCCGGCTGTCGAACTGAAAAGAGCCGGGCTTGATTCAAAAACTGTAGATAATATCGTGAATCTTCGGTCCATGATTTCGCCCGATGCCGAGATGGACAGCATGGAGCAATATAATGTCAAAGCGCTTACCTGTGATTCATTGGCCTATCCACAGAGACTGAAGGAAATTTATGATTATCCACCGGTGCTTTACGTTAGAGGTACATTACTGTCTGAAGATGAATGTTGTCTGGCTGTAGTCGGCACCCGTCGAGCTACTGTATATGGGCGCCAGGTGACCGAAGAGATTGTTATTGACCTGTCTCGAAATGGAATCACTATTGTTAGTGGCCTGGCTAAAGGGATCGATTCTATAGCTCACCGAGCTGCACTGGGGGCTGGCGCCAGGACTATCGCTGTCTTCGGTTGTGGATTGGACATCGTGTATCCAGCAGAAAATGCAAAGTTAGCCCGAGAAATTATGGAGCATGGTGCCTTAATAAGTGAATATCCTCTGGGCACCAGACCCAAAGCCGATAATTTCCCAAGGCGAAACAGGATTATGAGCGGGCTGAGCCTTGGTGTTCTGGTGATAGAAGCTGGTGAAAGCAGCGGGGCATTAATCACGGCTAATCAGGCACTGGAACAGAACCGTGAAGTCTTCGCTGTCCCGGGCAGTATTCTATCTCCAGCCAGTAGAGGGACAAATAATCTTATTCAAGAAGGTGCAAAGCTGGTTCGTAATTATGTTGATATTCTAGAGGAGCTAAATCTGGCTATGATGGCGCAACAGTTGGAGATGAAAGAACTTCTGCCTGCCGATAAGACTGAATCATTGCTGTTAAAACAACTGGGTCGTGAGCCGTCTCACATCGATGAGATTTGCCGGAATAGTGGGCTGGCGGCGGCTCTGGTTAGCAGCGCTCTAACAATGATGGAGCTCAAGGGGATGGTCAAGCAAGTTGGCGGTATGAACTACGTGCTGTCTAGAGAAATGAAAGAGGAATATCAAGCTGCAAGGTAATTTGAGTCAATGAAACTTGTTGTTGTGGAATCCCCAGCCAAATCAAGGACGATAAGCAGGATACTGGGTGCAGGCTATGCTATCAAGGCAACGCTGGGGCATTTGCGTGACCTGCCCAAAAGCGAGCTAGGCATAGATATAACCAATGACTTTGCTCCCAAATATGTGATGATAAAGCAGAGAAGAAGCGTAATTAGCGAGCTAAAGAAATCGGCTGGTGGTGCCGCAGCGATTTATCTGGCCACTGACCCTGATCGAGAAGGAGAAGCAATTTCCTGGCATTTGCTTGAAGCCATTAAGCTAGATAACAACAAAGTTCCTGTACACAGAGTTGTCTTTCACGAGATAACTAAAGAGGCTGTGGAGAAGGCTTTTCGCCATCCTCGCTCTATTGATATGAACCTTGTTGATGCTCAACAGGCGCGGCGTCTGCTGGACAGATTGGTTGGATATAAGCTGAGCCCACTGTTGTGGCGGAAAGTGCAAAGAGGGCTTTCCGCCGGCAGAGTTCAGTCAGCAGCCTTGAGAATAATTGTTGACCGTGAGCGAGAAATACAAAAATTTGTTATCACGGAGTACTGGACCATTGAAGCTGAATTGGCCAAGGGATTGCCAGCAACTCCGAAGGCCACTTTCAAAGCGTTGCTTGTAAGTCTGGCTGACGGCACAAAAATTGAGATACCGAATCAGAAAGAATCTCAGATGGTTGAAGATGAGTTGAAGAGGGCTGGCTATGTGGTCAGAAAGGTGACAGTAAAAGAGATGGCTCGCCAGCCAGCGCCACCGTTTATTACCAGTACCATGCAGCAGGAGGCCTGGCGCAAGCTGCGATTCACTGCTCAGCGCACCATGCTTATTGCCCAACAGCTTTATGAAGGGATTCCCTTGGGTGAAGAGGGTTCGGTGGGGTTGATTACCTACATGCGTACTGATTCTACGCATGTGGCTACCAGCGCCATAGCTGAGACCAGAGACTTTATAAACACCAAATATGGTGCTCGCTTTGTGCCTGCGCATCCGCGTTCTTTTGGCAAGAAAGGTAAGTGGGCACAAGAGGCACATGAGGCTATTCGGCCTACGAGAATTCATCGGGAACCTGAGCAAATTCGTTCCTACCTCAAACCGGAACAGCTTAAGCTTTATGAGCTTATCTGGAAACGGATGGTAGCAAGTCAGATGACAGCGGCATCAATGGAAAATACCACTGTAGAGATAGACGCAAAGTGTCCTGAACCACCAAAGGGGTATCTATTGAGAACAAGCAGCTCGGTAGTAAAGTTCCCTGGTTTTATCACTTTGTATAGCGAAGGGAAGGATGAGGACACAGAAGAGGAAAAGGCAGTTCCTCTTCCGGTATTGCAAGCAGATGACAAACTGGTGCTATTGGGGCTCTTCCCGGAACAACGTTTTACCCAGCCACCTCTTCGGTATAATGAGGCTACGCTGATAAAAGCATTGGAACAAAGGGGAATCGGACGCCCAAGCACCTATGCTCCAATTATATCTACTATTCAGGAAAGAAGTTATGTATATAAAGAGGGTGGCAGGCTTTGCCCCGATGAGATAGGTTTTATTGTAAGCGACCTCTTAGCCCAGCACTTTCCTGGTATCGTCGACCTTGATTTCACGGCTCAACTTGAGGAGGAGCTGGATGAAATCGCTCGTGGTGAGAGAGGATGGGTGTCAGTCCTGAAAGATTTTTACATACCATTTGAAGAAACACTGAATCAGGCCTCAGATAAAATAGAAAAGATAAGAATTGTTAAGCCGACAGAGGAAATCTGCCCTGAATGTGGTCGCCCTATGGTAATAAAGACAGGACGTTTCGGCAAGTTTCTAGCCTGTAGTGGTTATCCCGACTGCAAGAAGACTATGCCTTTCGTAGTTAAAACCGGGGTGCTTTGTCCGCAGTGCGGCAAAGAACTGGTGGAGAGGAAAACCAAGAAAAAACGTGTTTTTTATGGTTGCAGTGGCTTCCCAACGTGCCAATTTGCAGTTAACCGCAAGCCGGTCCCACAGCCCTGTCCTCAGTGTGGCAAGATGCTAATTACATATAGAGACGGGTGGGTGAAATGCACCGCCTGTGAATACAAAGATAAGGTGGAAGAGTTAGAAAAAATAGGAGCGGCGAAATGAAAATTCTGGTTATCAACGGACCCAACCTCAACATGTTAGGCAAGCGTAATAAGGCTATTTATGGTGATAAAACATTGCCACAGATTGATGCCATTTTAAAAAAAGAAGGGGGAAAGCTGGGCATAGATTTAGTTAGCTTTCAATCTAATAGCGAGGGTGAGATAATTGACTTTATCCAGAAGAATACCCCCCAATCTAGCGGTATAATTATAAATCCTGGCGCGCTAACTAACTATGGTTTTTCCTTGTGTGATGCTCTGGCTGACAGTGGCCTACCTGTTATTGAAGTTCATCTGTCCAACATCTATGCGCGTGAGGATTGGCGAACAGAATCTGTAATTGCTCCTATTGCCAAAGGGCAAATCACCGGCTTGGGTTGGCAAGGGTATGTTGCTGCGCTGCGAGTTTTAGTTAGTGACTTAAGGTAGAAACTTAGCGATGAGCCGGCTGCAAAAACTAAGGCAGGGTTTAAAACAAAAAGAACTGGATGTTATTGTAATTTCTCAACAGGAGAACAGACGCTATCTCTCTGGTTTTACAGGCTCATCTGGTTGGCTGCTGATTTCCGATAGTAATGCCTACTTAGCCGTGGACTTCCGTTATGTGGAGCAAGCTAGAAAGGAGGCGCCCGATTTTGATGTGATTCATATAAAAGGTGACACGGCGACCTGGTTGACTAAATTAACTTCAGATTTAGGCTTCAAGAGAGTAGGCTTCGAAGCTGACAGGCTTCCTTTTGTTATTTACCAGCAACTATGTAAAAAGATAAGAGATGATGGCTACCAGTTTCAGCTTATTCCGACCATCGGCCTGGTTGAGTCCATTCGCGCTGTAAAGGAGCCTGAGGAACTGAAGCTTATAGCCGAGGCGGTTAAGCTAGCCGATGCTGCTTTTGACCATGCCACATTAGTGCTACGTCCCGGAGTGAGTGAAAAAGATGTAGCCTGGGAGTTGGAGAAATTCCTCCGAGAAAAAGGCAGCGAGACGGTTCCTTTCGACATTATTGTGGCTTCAGGTCCTAATTCAGCTTTGCCACATGCCAGGCCATCAGAACAGACTATTCTTGAAAATGTGCCTGTGGTGGTCGATTTGGGAGCGCGGGTTAACGGCTACTGCAGTGATTTGAGTCGGACTTTTTTTCTAGGCGATGACGACAAGACATTTTCTAAGATTTATGATATTGTTTTGGGTGCACAATTAACTGCCCTGGCAACAATAGGGGCTGGCATGAATGGTGACCAAGCTGACCAACTAGCCAGGACAGTTATTGAACAGTCTGATTATGGAGATGCCTTTGGACATGGATTAGGTCATGGTATCGGCCTGGAGGCTCACGAATTGCCCAGGCTTGGTCCTAATTCGTCAGATTTGCTAATTGATGGTATGGTTTTTACCGTAGAGCCTGGAATTTATATCGCTGGCTGGGGTGGAGTCAGAATTGAGGATACAGTTGTTATGGATGAAGGCAAAATCAAAACTCTTACCATGGCGGAGAAGGTAGCACACACTTTTTAGGAGGGCAGTCACCTTATGATTGACGCCGGAGAATTAAAAAGAGGCATAACCATTGAACTGGATGGGCAACTGTATCAGGTCTTGGATTATCAGCATATTAAGATAGGTCGAGGCTCAGCCCAGGTTCGTCTGAAGCTTCGCGACCTTCGCGCCGGTCATACGACTGAACGCTCTTTCCAGGCCAGTGAGACGTTCACCAGGGCTTTTCTGGAACGTCGTCCTGCACAATACCTTTATAATGAGGGCAGCCTCTACTATTTTATGGATACTAAGACCTTTGAGCAGATGCCTCTTGATAAATCGATGCTTGGTGATGCGCTGAACTATTTGAAAGATGAGTCGAACCTGGAAATACTGACACATAAAGGCAAATCCGTAGGAATACAACTACCAGTTTCAGTGGAGCTTAAAGTCATTGAGACCGGCCCCGGCTTCAAGGGTGACACAGCCTCAGCAGGTACCAAACCGGCTAAGCTTGAGACGGGACTTAATATTAAGGTTCCCTTTTTCATAAACAATGGCGATACTATCAAGGTTGATACGCGCACTGGTGAATATTTGGAGAGGGTAAGCTGAACCTTTGATCAAAGCTGACCTTCATATCCACACTGCCTATTCTATGGATTGTACTATGCCTCTTGAGCAGATAATCTCGCGTTGCCTGGCGGTCGGTATAAACTGCCTCGGGGTAACTGACCACAACACTATTGCTGGGGCGCTGAAGATGAAGGAATTGGCACCATTTACAATTATCGTCGGTGAGGAAATACTGACTTTAAATGGTGAGGTCATTGGATTCTTTCTCAACCAGGAGATTCCCAGCAAATTGTCCATAGAAGAGACTGTGGCGCAGATTAAAGCTCAGAACGGGCTGGTGTGTATTCCGCATCCGTATGATAGGTTGCGTTCATCGGTGTTTAGAGACCAGATATTCGAAGACATAATGCCTGATGTTGATATTATTGAGGTCTTCAATGCCCGCAGCCTTTCACCACGTAGTTCAATTAGAGCAGCGCAAATGGCACAGAAATATGGTAAGCTTGCCAGTGCCGGAAGCGATGCGCATACGCTTCCTGAGATAGGCAACGCCTATGTCGAGATGCCGGAATTCAATAACAAAGACGAGTTCCTGGCTTCACTGGCTAAAGGAAAAATCTCTGGTAACAGATCAAACCCGATTGCTCATTTTGCCAGCACTTGGAATAGGTTGAAGAAGCGCTTATTCTAGGAGAGGTTACCGTGTTGACCATCGGTTGGTTTTCCTCCGGAAGGGATGAGGCGGCAAGACAACTTCTGCAAGTTGTATATCAGAAAATCAGCACCGGTGAGATCGAGGGCAAGGTTGCTTTCGTCTTTAGTAATCGAGAGCCTGGTGAGGCGAAGAAGAGCGACTTATTCCTTGAGCAGGTTCAGAGCTATCGTATTCCATTGATTTGCTTTTCCTCCAATAAATTCAAGGGCTCGCAGGATACAAGGGATAAGACAGATGGTGAAGCACTGCCAAAATGGCGACTCGAGTATGACAGGGAGGTTATGAAAAGGCTAAACGGCTTCAGTCCGGACCTGTGTGTACTTGCCGGCTATATGCTTATCGTTGGCGAAGAGATGTGCCACAGGTATGATATGATTAATCTGCATCCGGCAACCCCTCAGGGGCCTAAAGGTAGCTGGCAGGAGGTAATCTGGGCATTGATTGAGAATAAGGCTGCGGAATCCGGGATAATGATGCATCTGGTAACGCCTGAATTGGATAGAGGGCCGGTGATAACTTATTGTACCTATCCCATCAGGGGTGAGCCTTTTGATAGATACTGGTGGGAAGCAGAAGGCCGCTCTGTGGCTGAGATGAAAAGAGAGCAGGGTGAAGGCAATGCCCTTTTTAAGCTAATCCGCCAGCATGGGCTGGTGCGAGAGTTCCCGCTTGTTGTGTCGACTTTAAAAGCCTTCGGTCAAGGCGAGGTTAAAATAGAATCTGGTAGAGTATTTGACCGCAGGGGAAGACAGATATCAGGATACGACCTAAGCGACGAAGTAAATAAAGCAGCAGGGTTTTAATGAGTTTAATCTGTTTTGACCTGGAAGGTCCACTGGCTACTCAGGATAATGCCTATGAGCTTATGAAGCTCTTCCCGAAAGGGGGCAGGATTTTTGAGGTTATGAGCCGCTATGATGATTTGCTCACCATGGAAGCCAGAATGGACTATGAGCCTGGTGATACCCTGGCACTTATTGCCCCCTTCCTGGTATATCACGGTATAACAGAGGACGACATTTTTGCCCTGGCACGAAAGGCAACTCTAACCACCGGTGCCATCGGTCTAATTTCCCGTCTGAGTGCTCAGGGCTGGAGAATATTCTGCATAAGCACCAGCTACGAGCAATATGCTAAACACATAGCTTTTAGACTTGGTATTTTCTCCCAGAATGTTGCCTGCACCTCTTTCCCGCTGGATAAGTTCTCTAGGGAGTTATGTAAAGAAGACTTTCGCTATTTGGAGGCGGTGGAGAAGGATATTCTGGATAAGCATCCGGTCGATGATAACTGGATAAAGAAAAGACTCGACCGCTTCTATTGGAAAGAATTGTCAAAGACCAGTCTCGGTAGAATTATAGAACAGGTGCACCCTGTTGGTGGTCAGCGCAAGGTAGAAGCCCTGCGCAATTTTGCCATATCTCATGGACAGCCTCTCTCCAATTGTGTAGCGGTTGGTGATAGCATTACCGATTTCAAGATGCTCCAGACGGTTGACCAGGCCGGCGGACTGGCGATTGCTTTCAATGCTAACGAGTATGCTTTGCCCTATGCTACTATAGGTCTGGCATCTACACGTCTTGATGACCTGCGGCCGGTCCTGGAAGTCTGGGACAAGGGCAAACGTCCGGCAGTGGAGAAGCTGGTCAAGGAAAAAGAAAAGGCTGGCGGAAGCGGAGACATTGGCTATTTCCACTGGCTTTCAGGAATCAAGAATATAGGTGGTCCTCTCAAAACCCACAAGCTAATCCGCCGTGTCGTTCGAGAAGAAGCAGCTAAGCTGGGCTAAATGCATATGGCTAAGATTGATATAGTCGGCTTTGGGGCAATGAACATCGACGGTTTGTACCGGGTCGATGAGCTGGTCGTTGATGGCGAGCAACTGGTGACTGATTTTGACTCTCTCCCTGGCGGGTCTGCAGCTAACACTATTTACGGCCTGGCTAAACTCGGTGTTAAGACAGGATTCGTCGGTGCCGTGGGCAACGATGAGGCTGGGAAAGAACTGCTCAATGATTTCAAGGTTGCTGCCGTTGATACCGGCAAAATCAGGGTTAAGGGAACAGCTACAGGTTCCACGATCTGCCTCAGCGACAAGCTGGGAAGGCGAGCCATATATGTCTCCCCCGGAGCTAACAACCTGTTGAGTTCTAAAGATATAGATGTCGCTTATTTTAATAATGCCCGGGTGGTTCATCTGACTTCTTTCGCTGATGACAGGCAGTTCAAACTTCAGGTAGACCTGGTAAAAAGGCTGAAGAAATCGGCCAGTGTCAGCCTGGCTCCCGGTATGCTTTATACTGTTAAAGGATTGAAGGCTTTAATGCCTTTGCTTGAAAGGACTCATATTGCCTTTATGAATCGTGAGGAGATTGAGTGTCTGACAGGCAAAGATTTCAGGGCTGGAACTAGAGAACTTGTGCAATTAGGCTGCCGGATTGTTGTCGTAACTTTAGGCAAAGGTCTGGCTGAGAGCAGAGCCGGGATGATGACAGCTCGTATATGCGACGAAAAAAGGGAATATTATATCGGGTCTGAAAAAGTAAGCCCTAAATCAGCATTGGAGTCTACCGGCGCCGGAGACGCCTTCGCTGCCGGATTTCTCTTCGGCTTTCTCAAGGGCAAGAGTGTTGAGGAATGCGGTCTCCTTGGCGATATAATGGCTGGCTTTGTCATTAGAGAAGTTGGAGCCAGAGCTGGATTTCCAACCTTATCCCGGTTATCTCAGAAATATCTCAAGCGCTCAGGGCGTAGTCTGTAAATATTTATCCCTTTTTCTTTTCCTTGTCTGGCGCCCCGCTCAAAATCTGGTCAACGATGCCATATTCCACAGCTTGCTCGGCGTTGAGGTAGAAATCACGGTCGGTGTCATGGGTAATCTTATCCATAGGCTGACCTGTATGCTTGACTAATATATTGCGGATGATCTCCTGTAGTCTCATAATCTCCCGAGCAGCGATTTCGATATCGGCTGCCTGTCCCTGGGCACCGCCAACTGCCTGATGCAGGTGAATCGTGGAGTTAGGTAGAGCATAACGTTTACCTTTGGCTCCGGCAGCAAGAATAACCGTGGCCATGCTGGCAGTTAGCCCAACACAGATTGTGGACACATCCGGTCGAACGAGTTGAATTGTGTCATAAATAGCCAGGCCGGCAGAGATAATTCCACCTGGCGAATGGATATAGAGGTTTATATCTTTGTCCGGGTCTTCATGTTCAAGGTAAAGAAGTTGCGCGATAATCAAGCTGGCTATCTGGTCGTTGATAGGTGTGCCCAGAAAGATAATTCGCTCTTTCAAGAGCAGCGAGTAGATGTCAAAGGCTCTTTCGCCCCGGGCACCGCTTTCGATGACCATCGGAATTATGTTTCGTGGCAAATTCTTCATTTCACCTTCTCCTTTTTAGAACTAACAGCTCGTTTTTTCTCTGTAGCTATTTGAACTAACCGCTCAACGGTTTTTCTACCTGTCAAAAACTGCTTGATAGACTCACGTGCCTCAGGCAGGCTGAAAAACCTCTTCATATCCTCAGCCTCTTTGTCGGCATCCTTCACCATCTTTTCTATTTCCTCGTCTATCTCTGAATCGGTTACCTCTACCTTTTCGGCCTCGGCTATTTTACCCAGAACCAGCGACCTGATGACACGTTGACTTGCCACAGGGCGCACTTCTTCCACATGCCCCTCCAGCGTCTTACCGATGGTCTTCAGGTAGCTATCCAGTCCGGAGATACCTTCGGAGAAGTGTCTTGCCTCATCTTTGAGCAATCTTTCGATTTCCCTATCCACCAGCACCGGTGGGTATTCCACTTCGCTGAGTTCCACGGCGGCGTCGACAGCCTTCTGTTCCAGTTCCAGACGAGCCCGCTCCTCAGCCCTGGCTTTGAGATTAGACGATATTTGCTCTCGTATCGAAGCCATATCCTCTTTACCCAGAGCCTTAGCGAATTCATCGTCAAGCTCGGGTAGCTTTTTTTCTTTTACCTCACTAACCGTGACCTTGAAGGCATGGTCCTTTCCCGCCAGCTCCTGCATTTCGTAGTCAGCAGGATAGGACAGTGTAAAACCTTTCTCCTCGCCTTTGACCATACCCTCCAGCTTTTCGGAAAATCCGGGAAGAGGCAGTTTGGTTCCCTTGTTAACTTCATACACAACATCCTTGCGAATGGGGAATGTCTCTCCGTCTCTCTCGCCCTCGACGTCTATGGTGGCTATGTCACCGAATTGTACCGGGCGGTCTACCGGTGACAGTATAGCCTGTTGATGGCGTAGCTGTTCGATAGTTGACTCGATATCCTCATCGCTGATTTCAACCGGCTTGGATGCAACCTTTATCCTTGTATAGTCCCCGAGCTTGACTGCAGGTTTAAGCGGCACAATAGCTTTGAAAATCAAAGGCTCGGTTTTGATGAGCTCAAACTGAGGTTGGGCAATTGGCTCTATCTTCTGCTCTTCCAGAGCCTCTTCATAGGCTCCCGGTATCAGGTCTTCCAGAGCTTCCTGAAATAAGGCTTCTCTGCCCACATGGCGTTCCAGCACGTCCCTTGGCGCCTTCCCTTTGCGAAATCCGGGAACGGAGACCTTTTTAACCATGCGGCTGTAGGCCTTCCCCATGTATTTATCTATCTCGGCAGGCTCCATTTCAATATTGAGCGCTACCTGGCAGTTCTCAACCGGCTCTGTAGATACCTTCATTTTTTACCTTTCTATATTATACCCTTAGGGAAAGCTCTTCCGCCAAAAAATCCTCTTATCATCGAGGGAGAGGCATAAGTATCGAAAACCAATCCTCCCTCCCCTGGCGGGAGGGAGAAACCTGATACTCAAGCCTTCTTTATCTCCTCGTCTGTCAGCTTCAAATGCAGCTCTTTGAGCTGGGCTTCGGAGACAGGAGACGGCGAATCGCTCATAACGTCTATGGCGCTCTGATTTTTGGGAAAGGCGATTACCTCCCTGATGTTTTCCGTTCCCGCCAGCAGCATCACCACGCGGTCGATACCCGGCGCGATGCCACCGTGTGGCGGTGCCCCATAATCAAATGCTTCCAGCATATGACCGAACTTTGCTTCTATACCTTCATCGCTGTAGCCGAGCAGGCGGAATATCTTCTGCTGCAGATGGCGGGCATGAATTCTGATGCTGCCGCTGGATAGCTCGTATCCGTTGCAAACAATATCGTAATGGCGCGCCCGCACTTTTGCCGGGTCCTTATCCAGTAGCGGTATGTCCTCTTCGCGGGGCGACGTAAACGGATGGTGCATAGGCTCCCACAGCTTTGTTTCTTCGTTCCAGTCCAGCAGCGGGAAATCAACAACGAAAAAGAAAGCCAGATGGTTCGGGTCAATCAGTCCCAGCCGGCGTCCCATCTCCCGGCGCAGTTCATCCAGCACTTTGTTCACCATCTTGAGCTCACCGGCAACGATTAGTATCAGGTCACCTGCCTTAGCTTCGAACCTGCGAGCTATCTCTTTCAATTGGTCAGAGGTCAGGTATTTGGCGGCTACCGATTTGACTTTGTCCGGGGCCAGTTGCTCCGGCTTGTCAAAGCTGCCGGCAGGTAGTGCCATCGTTACCAGCCCCTTGGCTCCGCAGGACTTTGCCATCTCGGTAAGGTCTTCGAGCTGCTTGTGCGAATAGTCGGCGCAGCCGGGCAGACAAATGCCTCTAACCCTGCCGCCGCCCTGTATGGTGGAACGGAAAACGGCGAACTCCGATTGGGCAACTATTGCAGACAGGTCTTTCAACTCCAGACCGAAGCGTATATCAGGCTTATCAGTGCCGAACCGCTCCATTGTTTCGGCGAAGGAAAGCCTGGGGAACGGCTTCATTATCTTCATATCCGGCTTCAACGTTTCCACAAGTGAGGTGAACATCTTTTCCAGCAGGCTGAGTATGTCCTCCTCGTCGATGAAGCTCATCTCTATATCGAGCTGCGTGAATTCAGGCTGTCGGTCGGCGCGCTGGTCCTCATCGCGGAAGCATCGGGCTATCTGGTAGTATTTCTCGAAGCCTGCCACCATGAGTAGCTGCTTTAGCTGCTGCGGGGATTGAGGCAGCGCGTAGAACTTGCCTGGATGTATGCGGCTGGGCACCAGGTAGTCACGTGCACCCTCCGGCGTGCTCTTGAATAATATGGGCGTCTCTATCTCGACGAAACTCCTGGCGTCGAGAAAGTCGCGCATGAATTTCTCCACCCTGTGGCGGAGTATCATGTTATCTTTCACTCTGGGGCGCCTGAGATAGAGATAGCGGTACTTGAGGTACAGGTTTTCGTCTACTTCTATGTCTTCGTTTATATAGAACGGCGGTGTCTTGGCTGTGTTCAGAATCTGTATATCACTGGCAAGTACCTCTATTTTGCCGGTGGGCAGCTTCAGGTTCTCGGTACCGGCGGGGCGTTCTGACACCTTTCCGGTTATCTTAGCCACATATTCGTTTCGCAACTCGTTGGCTGTCGTGTGTGCATTTTTTGACGTTTCGGGGTTGAATACTACCTGGGCTATACCCTCTTTATCCCTCAAGTCAATGAAAATCAGACCGCCGTGGTCCCGTCGACGGTGCACCCAACCCGCCAGCGTGACCTCTTTTCCAACGTGCTTATCTCTCAGTTCTCCGCAGCTGTGGCTTTTAAGCAAGTAGACCTCCCGATGTGTCAGGGAATTATAGCTTAAGGCAGCCTCTTGTTCAATTTGATTACATAAAAGTACAAAAGTGACTCAAGGCTTGTAACCCGGAGGCCGTTGGTTCAAATCCAGTGTGGGCTACAACTGCTTGCAAAAGTTTGCAAATCGTAGCTAATTTTTGTACAAATTTGTCCACGCTACTTGCTAGACCTCTTAGCGGTTTGTTTAATGCTTCAAATTCCCATTGCGCATAACTGACTAATTTGCAATTCTTCCCGGTTAGCATAAAGCCATAATATAAGATTTCAATAACTATTTATATTCCCAGTGATCCCCCTGGGAAACCGAGCACTATGGCAGGAGAGAAAAGCCTCCTTGCTTGATTATGGCTTTGAATCTTGACACTTTCTTGACTATCAAAACTGATTTCTTGACACCTGTTTGACTCTGATTGAGTAATGATTTAATAAAGTCATATTCTTCAACGGCTCGGCCCGTGTGATCATGCTAGTAGGCTATCCCCTGAAGAGCAGCTAATTACATGAAACCTTTCGAGATAGAACGGTCTGCTGACCGCCGCAAGCAAAGCACACAAAATGGTTGGCAACCAAAACCCGGAGATAGATTTTTCCGCCCTCCTAGGCTCAAGGGATTTCATCTAAGACGAGTGCTGGGAATCCCTGGATTATTCAGTATTGGCTACGGAGATGTCGGCTCATCTATCTATTATGGCCTAGGTCTTGTTGCTGTAGTAGCTTTAGGTGCCACCCCTATTGTATTAGCAATAGCTGGACTTATTTATGTCTTTAATGCTCTTACTTATGCAGAGGGCTCAGCCATGCTCCCCGAGGGGGGAGGCTCGGCTAGCTACGCTCGTCATGGGTTCAATGACCTGATTGGTTTCATTGCCGGTTGGGCTTTGATGCTGAGTTATATTGTAACTATGGCGATTTCTGCTTACACCATCCCGCCATATTTAGCTTATTTTTGGCCAATATTGAAACAGCCAATATTTGGCACAGCTATGTCTATGGGGTTCATCTTTTTCCTAATGATTATAAATGTTTTAGGTATAAGGGAGTCATCGAGGATAAATATCTTCTTTATCAGCTTAGATATTTTGACTCAAATCACATTGGTAGTAATAGGTGCTTTGCTAATACTGGGGCCAAACCCTGGCATCTTGTTTCAACACATGTTTGGTGAAGGGAATTGGCCATCGACAAATAACCTGATTTTTGGCATCGCCTTGGCCGCTTTATGCTTTACAGGTGTAGAATCAGTTTCCCAGCATGGGGAAGAAACGCGTCAGCCACAAAAGAAAATGTCGCAGACATACATGCTGATGATAGTAGCTGTCCTTGTTCTATTTGCTGGCATATCTATAGTATCTCTCTCAGCGATGACGCCACAGGAACTCGGTGATCCGGTAAACGGTTGGGCGAGAGACCCCATAGCTGGAATCGCTCATAGTATATCTCTAGCTATAGAACCTGAGAGTATTGCTACTAAGATCGTCTCTGAACAGGAACCTATTCTTATTATCACCTGGATACTTACAGGACTCCGCAATTTATTACCAATTCTGGTTGCTTTGCTTGCTGCCAGCATTTTGCTTACCGCTACCAATGCCGGATTGCTGGGAATTTCCCGTCTAACATTCAATCTATCTTCACATAACCAGTTACCTTCGGTCTTAAAACGGGTACACCACCGTTTCAGGACACCATATGTGGGGATTATATTGTTTTCCCTAATGGCTATTGCGCTATTGGCGCCTGGATTGTTTGCGCCGAGTTTCTTTTCTGATTTAGGAGCACTATATGTCTTTGGCTCTTTGCTCTGCTTTGCTCTAGCTCATGCTGCAATTATCGGACTAAGAGTGAAAAATCCTGATTTACCCCGCCCGTTTAAACTCCGACTCAATTTCAAAATCAGAGGCCGCGACGTGCCAGCAACTGCTATTCTCGGTTTCGCTGCGACATTTATTATATGGATAGTCATGTTGATTACCCAACCTTATGGGCGCTGGGCTGGTATTATATGGATGGGGATTGGTGTGGCGATATACTTGGGGTATAGACGTATTAGGCATCTACCGATGACCCACTTGCCGAACCAGATCAGGGATACACACACTAAGACTTAGGCTGTGGTCTTTTTAGTATTCAATTATGGGATACGAAGGCTTGGTATACATCATGGACATCATGTCTCTAGCAAGATGCTTGCCGGGCAGTCTCGTTCCTAGTTTATCCTCAGACGATAGCCTACTCCTGGCTCGGTAATGATAAACTGAGGACGCGCTGGCTCGCGCTCAATCTTGCGACGCAGATTACTAATGTTTACATGCAACATGTGGAACTCATCCCCATATTCCGCACCCCACACTTCGCGCAGCAAGTAGCGATGAGTCAGTACCTTTCCTGCATGAATTACAAACAATCGTAATAATTCATACTCATTAGGTGTCAGTTGAACCTCGTGATCCTCTATGGTTACGAGCCTTCGCGCTAAGTCAACTTTCAGTCCGTTGATGGTGAAAATAGGCCCACTGGATGTTTGGGCAGCACGACGTAAGGCGGCACGAAGTCGCGCTAGCAACTCTCCCACACTGAAGGGCTTGGTCAGATAGTCATCTGCTCCAGCATCAAGCGCCGCTATTTTATCGCTTTCCGAACCTCTAACCGATAATATAATGATCGGAATTTGTGTCCACTCGCGGAGCAGACGCGTGACTTCAACCCCATCGATGTCAGGCAGTCCAAGGTCAAGAATCACCAGATCTGGTTTATGTTCAACAACGCACGATAGTGCTTCTTGGCCCAAAGCTGCTTCAAACACAGTATATGTCTGGGATGCCAGAGCAACTCGCAAGAATCGTCTAATAGAATCCTCATCATCAACCACTAACACTTTTGAACTATTCATTTAATTTCTCCATATGGTTTAGTCTTTCACCCACAGGAAGAATAACCCTGATAATAGTGCCGCCATCCACACGATTCTCTGCCTCAATACGGCCACCGTGGGCTTCCACAACCCCCCTGCTTATCGATAAACCTAAACCTGTCCCGGTTACGTTATCAGGGCGTTTGATACGATAGAACTTATCAAAGATATATGGCAAGTCTTGTTCAGGGATACCGATCCCTCGGTCAGCTATTTCGATATGCACTTCCTGCGCAACCTGTCTCCCCTTTATCTCAATTGGTGAGTCCGGTGGTGAATATTTCAGCGCGTTATCCAGAACATTGACCAGCGCTTGTACAATAAGGCCAAAATCAACCGATATAAAAGGCATCTCTGCAGGTATGTCCATCTTGATCGAACGGGTGCTAGCACGGCTTCCAAGCTGTTCCAAAGTTGACCCAACCAAGTCATGTATTTCAGACGGCTGTCTGGACAATCTCATTGCCCCAGCTTCAAGCCTGGATTCGTCAAGCAAATTAGTTATAAGATGGTTCAGCCGTTCTGCTTCCTCGCGGGCAACCTGGATTAAACTTTCCTTAGCGGTATCGTTCAGACCCATCCCTTCTTCCTGCAAGCTACTCAATGCCCCAATGACAGATACAAGCGGTGTGCGTAAGTCGTGAGAAATTGCATTCAGAAGAGCAGTCTGGAGCTTCTCGGTAGCCTTTAATATCTGTGCACTACGCAACTCATCAGCTAACTGGATACCTTCGATTGCCACTGCAGCAAGATCAGCATAGGCTTCCAATAGCCGCTCTTGCTCAATGGTCAACTCACTTGCAGTGTCAGTTTTCTTTACAGCCATTACCCCAACGGCTCCTCTAGTTGTAACAAGAGGCAGGTATTTTGCTCCAGCACTGGCGAGAGTATCAGTTCCGTGCCCTATTATCTTCTTGTTCTGAAAAGACCGGGCTGCTGCAGTAAATTCATTTGAATCAACACTGACATCGACACCACCGTTATAGACTTTGAGTTTCGCTTTACTCTGAATATCAGGTAAGAAAATTATTACATCGTGTCCCAGTGTCTCTTTTATCCTCTGAATAATAGAAACTGTGTATGATTGCAGGTCACTGGCAATAGCTAGGTCTTGCCCCAGAGCATAAAGGGCAGCCAACTCTTGTTCGCGGCGTCTCGCTGCTTCGGTTTGCTGGCGTACCCGCGAGGTCAAGTAGCTAATGGTCATACCAACCAGAAGTAACACAATGAAGGTAAATATGTACTGAGTATCTTCAACGGCAAAGGTAAGATAAGGTGGAACAAAAAAAACATCAAAGGCCAAAACACTCAAGATTGAGACTAGAATAGATGGGCCGAGACCGCAAAATATAGCCGAGACAGTGACGCATAGTAGGTAGATCATTATTATATTGGTAGGAGCCAAGAACTCGCGCACCAAATAACCCAACAAGGTAGCCAGTAGTACAAACCCCAAACCAAGCAGATAATACCGCCAGTTAAACCCTTGTCTGAGTAATTTTCTCACTTGCCTTATCAACAAAGGATTAGAGCTAGGACGGGGTTCTTGTGATACCATGTGATAAATTCCCTAATCACATTCTATAATTTGTTAATGACCAAGTCCATTCAAATATATGCCCACCAGATTGAGATTCGAAATATTTTATGCTACTTTGTAGATATTACAGGAACATTGACAAACCAATAGCACCATCCCCTCCAGGTTACGAAGAGCTACAAATTAATCAGGAATCAATGAACCAAGTTACCCATTGGCTACTATTATCCTAAGTGTAGTGAAATATGGGTCAAATAGGTGTCAAGAAAATTACGTGGCCGGTCAAGAAAGTATCAAGAAATGATTCATCAACTATGGTTAAGATCGGTAGCCAAGGCAAAAGTTATTCTGTGAGTTCTATATATTAAACAACTTGGGCTACCAGTTATCTCGGACTAAGAGAGAGTATCATTGTGGTATCGCACTGAATTCAGCTACTTCTGCTTCCGGGCGAGCAACTTGGCTTGGAATACCAAATTGAAATAAGTATAATGAGATAGAATCTGCTGAATTGTTTCCATGTGCAACTATCGAAGGGAGGATAGTATGAAGCGCATTGACGTGGGGAATCAAGTTGCCATCATCACCCTGGACAGGGATCTTACCTCAGCCTGCGAAAAAGAGCTTTTGGATTTGTCTGCAAGCCCGGCTTACGGTATACAGCAGGCATTAATACTGGATTTCGGCAGCATTGAACTGCTGGATAATACCGGCATAAATACATTGGTCAAGTTGCATGCCTGCACAGTTAGAGCGGGCACCAGGTTGCTGGTTTCCGGATTGAGTAAACCATACAAGGGCGTATTTGCCGTTACCGGTCTCGACGGAGGCTTCCATGCCTGCAGCAGTAGATCCGAAGCCTACAGGAAAACTGGAGTTAGCGACAGAGCCATGGCTAAAGCCATAGCTGATAATCTGTCAATAAAAGGTAATACTAAAGCCATTGAAGCAGAGTGCTGGGCTGCTCCGGTGAAGAGGTTAAAGACAGGCAGGATTCAGGGAGACCCCATTAATCTTAACGTGGATGGTCGCCGCACGGCAGGACCGATACAGGGCTTCGGTCAGCTCTGGGAGAAAACTTACAGGGTTGACCTGTCTGATACCAGGCTAAGCACTACCAGACTCATTAGTATAGTGAAGAGGAATTTTCCCAAATTTCAGCCTCCGGAAAACAAATTCTTTCCTTCTGCGAGAGGAATCGAACCGGGCGAGATAATACTTATCAATGCGGATACTCCCGGGGGGTTGGTGGCAACCGGCGTTGTGGTGCTATACGCGGGCAAGGATACTTTTACATTCATTACTCCGCAGGGGCATCCGGAAGCAGGCTGGGTGACCTTCAAGGCATTGAAAGAAAACGGGCGGGTTATTTTCCAGATACAGGGGCTGGCGCGGGCGAGCGACCCTGTTTATGAAATTGCCTTCCGGATAGCGGGCTCGAATCTGCAGCGGCAAATCTGGACGCATGTGCTTGAATCTCTGGCTAAATACACGGGCAGCTCTGCGAAAGTGCAGTTCAATATGCAGTGCCTGGATAATTCGTTGCACGTATCCAACCTTTTCAATGTTTTCCAGAATGCCCAGATATCGAGCATGCTTCATAGCTTCTCAAATCGGTTACAAAGCAATAAACCTGCTAAGAAAAGCTAAGCGTGACAGCAGTTGAACATGACGCAGTGGTTGTAGGTGCCGGTCCTAACGGGCTGGCTGCAGCCATAACGCTGGCGAAAAATGGCCTCAAACCGCTAGTTCTCGAGGGCAGCGAGACAATCGGCGGAGGCGCTGGCTCGTCGGAGCTGACTTTGCCAGGGTTCATCCACGATACCGGCTCGGCAATACATCCACTGGGTGCAGCTTCGCCGTTTTTCGCATCATTACCACTATCCAAGTTTGAACTGGAGTGGATTAAAACTCCTGCAGCGCTGGCACACCCCTTTGACGATGGTACTGCAGCTATACTCGAATCGTCGATAGAGACTACGGCTGAAAGTCTTGATGCGGATGCAAAGAACTATATCACGCTGGTCAAGCCATACATTGGTTACTGGAATGAGCTTGTCATTGACCTGTTAGGCACCAGGAGATTGCCTAAACATCCGCTGAGTCTGGCTATATTCGGTCTAAGAGCTTTTCATTCAGCCAGAAGCTTTGCGGAAGGCTTTTTTACGGGATACAGGGCCAGGGGCTTTTTCGCCGGACTTTCCGCTCATTCCGCCTTACCTCTCAGTAAAGCGCCATCTGCTGTATTCGGCCTGACACTGTGCATAGCGGGACATACGGTGGGATGGCCGATACCCAGAGGAGGCGCCGGCGCCATAACCAGCGCACTTTCGGAGTATCTGCAGACTCTTGGCGGCAGAATCGTGACCGGACAATTTGTGAAGTCCCTGGCAGACCTGCCGGAGTCGAAAGCTGTTTTCTTCGATACCTCCCCGACGGCACTTTCAGAAATCTACAAAGACCTGTTATCCAAACAATATAAAAGGAAGGTGCGAAATTATAAATACGGGCCGGGTATTTTCAAGGTCGACTGGGCATTGTCAGGTACCATTCCCTGGAGTGCCAGAGAGTGCATGAATGCAGGTACTATCCACTTGGGCGGGACTTTCGATGAGATTGCAGAAGCTGAATTTGCAGCCTGGCATGGGCAAGTTGTGGATAAGCCTTTCGTAATTCTGGCACAGCCGAGTTTGTTCGACCCTTCCCGTGCTCCAGCCGGCAAGCATACAGCATGGTCATACTGTCATGTTCCTAACGGCTGCACTTCGGACATGACAGAATCTATAGAAGCGCAGGTTGAGCGCTTCGCTCCCGGATTTCGAGATGTGATACTTGCCAGACATACATCTACGCCAGCCGAATTGCAGGCAGAAAACCCCAACCTGGTTGGTGGCGACATTACGGGGGGAGCACAGAGCTTAAAGCAGGTATTTTGCCGCCCGACATGCAGCATATCGCCTTACTCAACGCCGCTTAAAAATGTTTTTATCTGTTCCGCGTCGACACCACCGGGTGCCGGAGTCCACGGTATGTGCGGTTATCACGCAGCAAGAGCATATCTCAAAAGCATAAAGCTATGGCGCTGATTTTTTTCAGGCTAAGAAATATCGTTACAGCGTCGTGTTGAGTTCAGCCACTTCTGCTTCTGGGCAAGTCTGACTTCTTCGTTGGTGACCTGATATTGACTCAGGAAGTCGTTTTTAAAGGCTACGAAGGTATCCTGCCGAATCGCGTCTCCTATTCTCTGTATCAGCCTGGCGATGAAACGAAGGTTATGAATGGTGGCTAACCTGTAGGCTAACATCTCCTCGCATTTGAACAGGTGGCTGAGGTAAGCAGTGGAAAACGTGCGGCAGGTATAGCAATCGCAGTCAGCATCAACAGGCTGCTCTTTTACCCTGTAAATAGCTTTTCTTAAGTTTACTCTCCCCTGCGAGGTGAAAAGTGCGCCGTTTCGAGCCACCCTGGTAGGCAATGCGCTGTCAAAGAGGTCTATCCCCCTGCTTACTCCTTCAATAATATCCTCAGGCGAGCCTACACCCATGAGATAGCGGGGTCTGTCCAGTGGCAAGAAAGGCATTGTTTCGTCCACCATCGACCATGTCAGCTCTTTTGGTTCGCCCAGGCTTAAACCTCCGATGGCGTAGCCGGGGAAATCCAGAGAGGTGATGGAAGCCGCCGACTGATGCCTCAGTTCGGGGAAAATACCACCCTGGACTATACCGAAGAGAAGCTGGTCGGAGTTTTTATGGTATTTCCGGCACCTCTCCGCCCAGCGAGAGGTCTTATCTAAGGCTTCACGTATCTTTACCATGCTGGCGCCAATGGCAGGGCATTCGTCCAGTGTCATTATGATGTCGGCGCCCAGTTTCTGTTGAAGTTCAATAGCTGCCTCAGGAGTCAGGTTATGTTCGCTGCCGTCGATATGTGAACGGAATGTGACGCCGTTATTGGTGATTTTACATAGCCGGGCTAGGCTGAAGACCTGATAGCCGCCGCTGTCGGTCAGTATCGGCCCGTCCCAGGACATATACCGGTGCAGTCCTCCCAGTTTCTCGATAATATCTATCCCCGGACGCAGATAAAGGTGATAAGTATTGCTAAGTATTATAGTTATGCCTATTTTTTTGAGTTCTTCGGGTATTAAGGTTTTGACCGTGCCCTGGCTGGCTACGGGGAGAAAAGCTGGTGTTGGCACTACGCCATGAGTGGTAATAAGCTTTCCCAGTCGTGCCTGTGTCTCAGGACAGGTCTTTACTACTTTGAAATGTCTTTCTATCTCAAGAACTCCTCGATTTTTCGGGAGGTAACCGGCAGAAGACTGTGGGCTATCTTTTTGCTTTTGCCCGGCAATAATCTACAAATTTACGAATGGCCTTTGCCGCCTCATCTATCGATAAATAGGTTGGAATCCGGGCTTCGGCAAATTTAGCTCTCTGCTCAGCTAGTATCTTCCAGCGCTGGTAAGACGGTAGATTGCTGGTGGCGGCTTCACTGTGCACCACGGCAATTAGTGGTTTCAATCGCTCATTGTGCAGACCTATATATGCTTCGGTTTGGCGTGCAGCAAGAGCGGTCCATATTTCCATCAAAAAAGGATTGTCATCGCTGAATTCAGCGATAAGAAAGTCGAAGTGTGGACTCCCCATCATTAGTCTGGGCAGTTCTCTGATTATCTCGGCGAAACCAATTGACACCGCACCCATTATGGAGATGTCTATGGGGTTTCCTATCCAATCCCATACCTCCGGTGCCTTTTTCTTCAATTCCTGCCTTATTGCATGGGGCATTGGTGGAACTGTAAGTCCAGCCTCTTCGCAAATGTCTGCCGACATTACGGATAGTCCCCCGCCGGCGCTGGCTATTCCAGCCCTATATCCAAAAATCGGAGGCAGGAAAGAGAAGGCGACGAGCATATCGACGAGCTCTCGTAAGTCCTGAACCTGTATGACCCCGGCTTTTTTGAAGACTGTGTCCCAAACGGTGGTTGAGCCAGCAATGGCAGCGGTATGCGAGGCGACGGCTTTAGAACCTGCTTTGCCCCGCCCACCTTTTATAGCTATTACAGGCTTTACACGTGCGGCATCGCTCAAAGATTTTAGAAACTTTCTGCCGTCTTTGACACCTTCGAAATAAGCAGCGATTATATCAGTCTCATCATCCTGTGCCAGATAATTTAAGAAGTCACTTTCATCAATATCAAGTGCGTTACCGTAGCTGATGACCTTACTGAAACGGAGACCGCGCAATTCTCCATAGCGGATGAGCATAGTGGATGAACCACCGCTTTGAAACACGGCGCCGATATTCCCAGCTTCCCTGGGCAAGTTATAGCCGTTGGCTAGCCCGCTTTGTGGATAGTAAACCCCCATGCAGTTCGGGCCGATGAGGCGTATGTTGAGTTGTTTGGCTGTCTGGAGCATCCTGGCTTCAAGTTCTATGGCTTCCTTTCGACCTGTCTCACTGAGTCTGGCGGTGACGAGATGAACTGTTTTTACTCCTTTGGCGGGGCATTCGGCAAGTAAGTCCAGCACCATAGACGCTGGAAGACAGCAGATAACGTAATCAACCGGTCCCGGAATGCTGCTCAAACTTGGGTGAGCCTTAAGACCCAGGATGGATTTTTTATTGGGGTTCACCGGGTATATATGCCCGGTATAGTTATAGTCCAGCATATGCCGAAGGAATTGGTGACCGAAGGACAAGGGGTCTTCAGAGGCTCCGGCTACGGCAACAGCTTTAGGATGGAAGGCGATTTCCAGTTTGTCTATAAGGTCAGCATCTATATTCATGTTAACCAGATATCCATGCCCATAGTCAGGAAAATTATGCCCAGATAGGGAAAAGCTGAAAGTTTATATACCTGCCAGGCGGCTGTCGATGTCATCGAGAATACCAGGCGGGCATTAGCGCAAATCATCAAGATGCCGAGTATGTTGGCCACAATTAGATAAAGCAGGTGAAAATCGGCGGCTATGTAAAGGAGGATGGAGATAAGATATAGAAGTATAGATAAGCCGAAAAGTATTTTCACCACGTCCTTGACCGGCCAGTTCAGAGGAAAATAGTGCAGGTCGGCGTCTAAGTAATCTTCTCTGTTGGCAATCATTACAGTCCAGACATGGATGGGGGTCCAGATAGCCACCAGCCCGCATAGAAGGAGAATTGTGGGACTGAATGCCGGACTTATAGCAAACCAGCCGATGAGCACCGGACTGCAGCCGGCAACAATACCGAGAAAGGTGCACGAGATTGTCTTGCGCCATACCGACGAAGCTATGACGCCTATTAAGCCGAACAGAAAGCAAAATGGGTGCAATATCCAGGCTAAGACCAGCCCGACAACTATAAGCCCGATGATAAGCGGTAGAGCTTTCTGCGGAGGGTCGATTCGCTTCGATGGCAAAGCTCGATTGGAAGTCCTCTTCATACGGGCATCGGCTTTACGATCGAGATAGTTGGTAAGCCCATTAGAACCGGCACTACCCAAAACCAGGGCAATTAAGACGAGAACTAAGACTCTGGTTGGTGGATAGCCACCGGCGGCGACAATCGTTGAGAAAATGCCGATGAAAGCAAGCAGGCTGGTCTCTACAGGTTTAAGGATGGTGATATAGTCCAGGAATGACCACTGTCTACCCAGGGCGATTTTCAAGGCTTTATTACCTCTTTAAGAGCATCTAGCACTTCTTTTTTGGGTACATCACTTCGTATCACTGCCTTGCCGATGTCTTCGAGCAATACCCAGCGGATTGCTTTACCTCGAATCTTCTTATCCAGTTCCATGGCAGCTAGCACATCAGTCAAAGGTACTCCGGAGCAATCTGTGGGCAGACCGAATTTTTGCAGGATGGTTTTCTGGCGTTCGACATCATGTAACGACAAAAGCCCCATTTTATGGCTGAGCCCGGCTGCTGCCATCATTCCAATTGCCACTGCTTCCCCGTGTAGAAAACGGTCATATTTACCAGCAGCTTCGAGACCGTGGGCTACGGTATGTCCATAGTTCAGCAGGGTACGTTTTCCGATCTCCTTTTCATCTTCAGAGACAATCCTGCATTTAATAGCAGCGCTTCGGGCAATCACTTTAGAAGTAATACCCGGCTTTAGCTTAATCAGGTCTTTAAAATTGCCTTCAAGCAGCTGGAGTAAATCGGCATCTAAAATCAGCCCGTGCTTGATAATCTCAGCCCAACCCGAAGTAAGTTCACGCTGGGGCAAGGTAGTAAGGGTACGGACATCAGCCAGGACAAGGCGCGGTTGATAAAAGGCACCTATCAGATTTTTCCCCTGAGGGTGGTCGACGGCTACTTTACCACCGATGCTGGCATCTGTCATGGCTATCAAGCTGGTGGGCGCCTGAAGCCAGGGCAAGCCTCTTAAGAAGGTGGCAGCCACAAATCCAGCCAGGTCACCAACCATGCCCCCGCCTAAGGCGACTATCACGTCGTTTCTTTCTACACGGTGCTCAATGAGGAAGTCATAAATTCTGACAGCCTGAGCGATATTCTTTGAGGCTTCACCAGGTGGTACGGCAAAGCAGTTGACGGCAAAGCCGGCTTTTTCCAACGTTTTCTTAACCCCGGCACCATAAATGGGAAAAACTGTTTCATCGCTGATTATGTTGACTGTGCCCGACACGCCAGCCTGTGTCATCTTTTCACCAAGCCTGTCGAGTATTCCCCAGTCAACAAAAACAGGATAACTGGCTGTCTCCGTCTCCACTGCACAGGTCGGGTCGATTTTAGCGGATTGGTTGCTTTTGTGATGTTTGCTCACATACTGCCAGCCTTTTATCACCTCACGGCTGACTTCATTGAGAGTCAGGTTGTCGGTATGAACTGTCCAGTCGGCGATGGCATAATAGGATTGACGTTTTACTTTCAGATGCTTGATACGTTCCAGGGGATTATCTCCAGTAAGCAAGGGGCGAACTACAGGATTAGTAGAATATAGACTATCGTGTAGCAGTCGCTGATGTATAGTCTCCGGGCTGGCTTCCAGGCAAACGACCACACTGGTCTCAAGGAGCAATTTCTGGTTTTTGGGGTCAATAACAGCCCCGCCACCGGTAGCGATGACTACTTGCTTCTTCTTGCAAGCCTGGCTCAGTACTTTGCGTTCCAGTTGCCTGAACTTATTCTCCCCGTCATGCTTGAAGATTTCCGGGATGGTTTTACCGCTGAGCTTAACTATCTCATCGTCGGTGTCTATGAACGTCCAGTTCAGGCGCTCGGCTACTATTTGGGCAACAACTGACTTGCCTGTAGCTGAGAAACCTATGATGGCGATATTGTTATTTGCTTTACGACGTGGCATAACGATTACGAGGGCAGGCAGAGCTAATATAGTTTTTATAGTTGGCTAAGGTTTCCTTCAAGTGGTCACCGCCAAATTTTGCCAGCATGGCATTTGTCAGGACGATAGCCAGCATTGCTTCTCCTATCACTCCAGCTGCAGGAACCACACAGATATCGCTGCGCTCATAATGAGCTTCGGTTTGCTTCCCGGTTTGCAGGCCTACTGACGGCAGCGGTTTGCCCAGGGTAGCGATGGGTTTCACTGCGGCGCGAACCACAATAGGCTGTCCATTGCTTATTCCACCTTCGGTACCGCCAGCATTGTTAGTGGCTCGATGCCAAAGCATGGTAGCTCTTTTGGGGCTGGCTTC
>CAZUEB010000001.1:3368-30594 GCA_964619115.1 uncultured Dehalococcoidales bacterium | reverse complement strand
CAGCATTGTTAGTGGCTCGATGCCAAAGCATGGTAGCTCTTTTGGGGCTGGCTTCGATTGTGTCCTGGAATTTGGAGCCTTTGATACCAGCGGCTGAAAAACCAGCACCTATCTCGATTCCTTTCACAGCCTGTATGCTCATTATCGCCTGGGCAATTTGACCGTCAAGCCTGAGGTCCCACTGCACATGGCTGCCCAATCCGACAGGTACTCCAGCAGCGATTACCTCGAAGACGCCACCCAGCGTGTCCCCTTCAGCTTTGGCTTCATCTATAGCTGCTGTCATTGCATTTTCTGCTCCAGCGTCGGCGCAGCGTACAGGTGATTTCTCAACTCGCTGCCAATCTATCGTTTTGAGTTGTTTAGCCCGATGTTTACCTATGCTTATAGTATGGCTACGGATAGTAACGCCGAATTCTGCGAGGAATTTTCGGGCTATGGCACCAACAGCAACTCTGGCTGCCGTCTCTCGGGCACTGGCTCGTTCTAAAATCGGGCGGATATCATCAATGCTATATTTGATTACTCCAGCCAGGTCGGCGTGCCCAGGACGAGGCGCGGTTAGCGGCTGTATTTCCTTGTCGGCAGAGACAACGCTCATTATCTCCTGCCAGCCTTCCCAAACGCGATTCCATATTAGCAGGCTTATCGGGCTACCGATGGTGAGGCCATGGCGTACCCCTGAGATAATTTCAGCTTTGTCTTTTTCAATTTGCATGCGGGTACTGCGTCCATAGCCTGCCTGTCGCCGCTTAAGGTCTTGTGCTATGTAGTCTTCACTAACTGGTAAGCCAGCTACCATACCTTCGATAACTGCCACTAACCCTTTGCCGTGTGACTCACCAGCAGTAAGAAAACGAAACTGTCCCATACTTCCTGATTCCTTTATCAGCCTATCGATACTCCGGCTGCGGATAAGGATTACTCAATGTTTTCAGAATTATAATGCCTTCAGAACCCAATGTTTGCACCTGGATGGTGTTGTTTAGCTTCTGCAATCCCATGTCCAGAAAAGCATTTAGCAGTGACGGGGTTTCACGCTTATAATACTCCACTTCTGGCTTCTCGATTCCAGCTAGACTAGCGGCTAAGTCTATAGCTGTACTGAGCCCACCCAATTCGTCAACCAGTCCGAGTTCTTTAGCCTGGACGCCGGTATAAAGCTGACCTGTGGCCAGTTCTCTGACTTTATCCTCACTCAAATTCCTACCCTCGGCAACGACTTGAATGAACTGGTCATAGAGCTGGTCGGTCATCTCTTGCATAATCACCTTTTCTTCAGGCGTTAGCTCTCTAATCCCGGCATACATATCCTTATGTTTACCAGCAGTGAAGACCTCCATCTCTATTCCCAGTTTCTCAAACAGTCCTTTTAGGTTTGGCATTTCAGATATGACCCCGATACTACCGGTCAAAGTAGCAGGCAGAGCTACGATTTTGTCGGCTTTTGCCGAGATATAATACCCTCCGGAGGCGGCTAGGCTTCCAAAACTAACCACAATTGGTTTTTCAACCTTCTCTATCTCTTCCAGAATCTCCTGAGAGGCAGCCGCACTCCCACCGGGGCTTTCTACTTGAATAACTATTGCCTTTACAGCCATGTCATTCTTAGCCCGTTCCAGTTGAATTCGAACAAACTTCGGGCTTATAGCGCTGCCACCGAAGAAAAGCCCGGAACTCTCCTCTGATTGTACCGGCCCGCTGAGTGAGATAACCACTACTTTGTTTTCCGCAATGCTGCAAGAAGCCGATACTGCACCCAAGACTAGTAAAGCGACTATGCAAATGATTAACGTAACTTTCCTCATCTGTTACCCACCTATTTTCAGCAAAGCTTGATTTGCTGCCTTTAGCATTATGTCAAGTGGAGCTTCCCTACATGTCCACAGTTTGAAGGAGGCAGCTCCTTGATATACTAGCATAGGCAAGCCGCCGATAGTATTAGCCCCAGCCTCTTTAGCCATTCTCAATAAAGGTGTCTCTGAAGGATTATACACCAAGTCGTAAACCAGAGCACCTTTGGGAACTAGACCTGACGCTAGAGGTGATTGGTCTTCTCCAGAAGAACCTTTCATCCCTAGAGTTGTACAGTTGACTATCAAATGGCAGTGCTTAAGTGTTTCAGTAAGTTTTGAACTTTGCCACGGCACGGTGGCTATCTCAGTGCTCATCTTGTTTTTCGCAGCATGTTCAGCCAGAGATACTGCTAAATTTTCAGCTCTGGACAAGGCACGGTTAGTGATGATTAAGGAGCTTACTTTTTCTTGCAGGAGGGCAAGGCTTACGGCACGGGCGGCTCCGCCGGCACCGAGAATTACCCCCCTCTTATTTTTAGGCTCAAATCTGGCATCATCACGCAAGGCTTTGAGGAAGCCAGATGCATCGGTATTGAAACCAAGCAGCCTGCCATTTCGATTGACTATGGTATTTATGGCACCAGCCACGCCGGCGAAATCATCAACCTCGTCTATAAGACGTAAAACCGCCTCTTTGTAAGGTACGGTTATGTTAGCTCCTAGATTTTGAGGTTGCCTGAGTTGACTTATCGCTGCTGATAAATTCCCAGCCTTTATCTCCTGGGCTTCGTAACGCATGTCGAGCTTGTAATAATCTAAAGCCGCCTGTTGGAAATGGGGAGATACAGAGTGCTTCAGTGGGTAACCGATAACACTGATGAACTGTGTCACTGGTCGCAGACCTTCAGGCTATCCAGGTATCCCTGCAGGATGAAGGCTGCTGCTGCTGCATCCCGCCCCATGTTTTTGCCAGCCTTTTTATTACCGGCTTCTGCCAGCAAGCGCTCCACAGCCACGGTAGATAGTCGCTCATCCCAAAACTCGATTTTAGCTTTGGTACCTTTAGAAAACTTTTTGACGAAATCCTTCACCTTGTTAGCCTGTAAACCGACGCTGCCATCCAGAGAGTAAGGCAACCCAACCACAATTCGCTTTATATCGTTTTGGTCAACCATCTGAATAATATCATCTATTGCTTTTTGGTCATCCTCTCTGATTACGGTGGCTATAGGGCTGGCCAAAATCTCATCGGGGTCGCTGATAGCAACTCCTATTCTCTTGTCTCCAATATCCAAGCCTAAAGTGCGCATCCTGAACTATCTGCTGACTTTCTGGACTAGCTGCTTCACCATCTCGAGCGCTTCGTCTAACTTGGTTTTGTCTTTCCCACCAGCCTGTGCCATATCTGCCTTACCACCACCACCACCACCAGTAATTGCAGCCACCTGTTTGACAATATTACCGGCATGCAGTCCCCTATTTACTAAATCATCGGTGACCATAGCCACAAAGCCGGGTTTGCCATCTTGAATCGTGCCCAGGACTATCACTGCGCTTTTGAGTCGGTCTCTCAATAAATCACCCATCTCTCTCAAAACTGGCAGTGAAGCGGCTAGCACTTTGGCTGACAGGACTGTTATTCCGTTGACTTTTTCAGCTTTATCAATCAATGAGCCAACCGTATATTTAGCCAGTTCTCTTTCCAATGAGGTCGAGCGTTTGCGTTCCATGGCCAGCTCAGCAGTGAGAGCTTTTACCTTATCTAAGATTTCTGGGGGTGAACTTTTCAACTCTTCTGCTAAAATTGATACAGTTGATAGACATTCTCGGAGGAAATCTTCAGCTTTTCTACCGGTGATGGCTTCAATGCGGCGCAAACCGGTGCCGATGCTGCTTTCACTGGTTACTATGAATAGTCCTATTTCTCCGGTTGAATTGACATGAGTGCCGCCGCAGAGCTCGGCGCTTATCAGCGGCTCCCCTATTTCTAATACTCTCACCGTTTCCCCGTATTTTTCCTCGAAAAGAGCGATTGCACCTTCCTCGACAGCCTGTTTATATGGGACAACCTTACTTTTCACAGGTAAACTATCTCGTATCCTTTTATTGACGAAGTGCTGGATATCATTGAACTGTTCTTTGCTGATGGCGGATAAGTGAGAAAAATCGAACCGGAAGCCATCAGGATGTACCAGAGAGCCTCTTTGCTGAACATGGCTACCCAGCACCTGACGCAATGCTGCCTGAAGCAGATGAGTTGCTGTGTGATTACGAGCGATGTCGAGACGACGGTCAGCATCAACCTTGGCTTCTACGACATCGCCGACTGAGATAGTGCCTTTAACAACTTGACCCAGATGAATGATTTTGCCTTCAGTTGGGCTGCCATAAGGAGACCAAACAGTATCCGTAATATCTACTTGATTTGAATTGGTGGTTATTTTACCGGTATCGCCTACCTGACCACCCATCTCACCATAGAAAGGAGTTTCCTCGAGGACTACAGCAACTTTTCGTCCTTTGCTGGCAGATTTTATCGAGAGTCCAGATTCCTGGTCCAAGATATAGCTCACCTTGGTGCTGGATTTGAATCTGTTATAACCAACGAAGGTTGTTGGATTAGGTATCACGGTAATGGTTGGAGTATAAACTTTTGGCGTTACAGATATGGATTCGAGAGTGATTGTCTGCGTGAACTTCTGACTAGCCCTAGCCCTTTCCCGCTGCTTCTCCATTTCGACCTCAAAGCCTTCAAGGTCAACAGCTAATCCCTTCTCTTTGGCAATTTCGCTCGTCAATTCCAGAGGGAAACCATAAGTATCCCAGAACCTGAAGGCTTCATCTCCGGTGATGATTTTTCTGCCTTGCTTCAGGGCTTCGTCGACAGCTTTGTCGACAAGATTAATGCCGGCATCTAAGGTGCTGGTAAATCTCTCCTCCTCCAGCTTAACTACTTCCTGTATCAGACTTTGATTCCGCATCAGCTCGGGATATATATGTCCCATCTTGCCAATGACGGTTCGCGCCATCTCATTGAGAAAAGGCTCTTTTATACCCAGTTTCCTGCCAAAAAAGCAGACTCGCCGCAATACCCGACGCAGGACATAGCCTCTGCCTTCATTAGAAGGTAGAACACCGTCAGCGATGAGGAAAGTGATGCCTCGGCTATGCTCGGCTATAATCCTCACAGAATGGTCGGCATTCTCATCATCGCCATATTTTATCCCTGTTAAGCCGCATATCTTATCTCGCAAAGGGACGAAGAGGTCTGTGTCATAAACTGAAGGCACGCCTTGCATCACAGCGGCGACTCTTTCCAGTCCCATGCCGGTATCGATGTTCGGCTTCGGTAGAGGTGTGCGTTTTCCGTCAGGATCCTGGTTGTATTGGGTAAAGACCAGGTTCCATATTTCAGAAAAGCGGCCGCAATTGCATCCAGGCCCGCAGTCAGGCTTGCCACAGCCAGCTTCTTCGCCGAAGTCATAGTGTATTTCGCTACATGGACCACATGGCCCTGAATCGCCGGCTGGACCCCAGAAATTATCCTCTTCGCCGAGCCGTACAATTCTTTCTTCAGGGAAGCCAATTCTCCGCCAATAGTCAAATGATTCATCATCATCTAAATAGATGGTTACCCACAGTTTTTCAGGTTTGAGCTTTAGGCGTTCAGTGACAAACTCCCATGCCCAGGCTATGGCCTCCTTTTTAAAATAGTCGCCCACACTGAAATTTCCCAGCATCTCAAAGAAAGTCAGATGCTTAGTATCGCCTACTGAATTGATGTCGGTGGTGCGGAAGCATTTCTGGCATGAAGCTAAGCGCGGGCTTGGCGGTACAGCCACTCCCAGGAAATAAGGCTTTATTTGCACCATACCTGCGGTTGTAAGCAGTAGGGTAGGGTCACCATGAGGCACCAAAGACGAACTCGGAATAATCTGGTGTTGTTTTTCCTCGAAAAATTGCAGGAAGGCTTCTCTTATCTGGTCACTGTTCACTGGTTATCACCTGCATGGATTTTAATGAAGTAGAGCCTAAGTGTCAATCCGCCTGATTAGACGATACTGCTTTAGCTTCTATGTTTTTACCAGTTGTGTTAAAATTCAAGAGGATAAGGAGTTTTGTGTAATGCCACTTTACGAATACTGGTGCCGCCAATGCAAACGTAAGGTAATGATATATTCGCCAACTTTCTCTCAGACTTCACCATCTTGTCCGCAATGTGGTAACGATACTTTACGCCGCCTATTCTCCACTTTTTCAGTGCGTAGCAAGACGTATAAAGATGTCTATGAGGATATACTCTCTGATGCGCAATTGACCCGGGGAATGTTAGCCGATGACCCTAAGGCTTTAGCTGAATGGAACAGAAGAATGAGCCAGGGTGAAGAGGTAGCCCCGGAATATGAAGAAACGATTGAACGAATGGAAAAGGGAGAAATGCCTGCTGAATTAGCCGGCACAGGTACTAGCGGGCTATCCGAAGAAACTGACATGGTCTGATACTATGCCTGTTTATGAATTTTTCTGTCCCGAGTGCCGTAAAAAAAGCAGCTTTCTAGTCAGGAGTGCCTCCTCCTTCGAGCCCAGGTGCTCAATCTGTGGCAGTCGCAATGTTTCACGCATCCTTTCCACTTTTGCTTATCATAAATCGCTCAAAACCATACATGAAGAAAGCGGCGAACCGAGTATGTACCCAAGTTCTGACTATTACAAAGACCCGCGCAATATTGGTAGAGGAATGGAGAAGAAATTTAAAGAACTGGGTATGGAAATGCCCAGTGAAATTCAACATAAAATTCAGGCTGCCAGAGAAGGTGAACTGCCTGAGTCTGTAAAGGATTTGCAAGGTGCCTCGCCAGACGCTGCGTATTCTTGATGCCAACTGCAATCGCATCGGCGAAGGATTGCGCTTCCTCGAAGACATAGCTCGCTTTCTAGTCAATGATGCTGGGGTAAGCCATAAATTGAAAGCGATGCGCCATAATCTCGTTAAAAGCTTGACTAAATTCGGCGCAGCTATGCTTTCGGAGAGAGATTCTGAGGCAGATGTAGGATTCGGAACTCAACTTAGCCAGCGCCAGGATTTGCCATCACTTGTCACAGCTAATGCCAAAAGAGTAGAAGAGGCATTACGGGTTGTAGAGGAGCTAGCCAAACTCCCGGACTTGAATGTAACATTACACTCAAACGATTTTGAACAAGCGCGTTTTAATCTCTATTCGTTGGAGAAAGAGTTATTATCCAAATTAATGCGCTGGCAGAGGATAAAACAGCTAACTGGTCTATATGTTATTATAGATACCCAGATATTGGAACTAAAGGATGCGATTGGCGCAGCCAGTAAGGCTATAAGTGGCGGGGCTAAAGTCATTCAACTACGCGACAAACAGAACGGCAAAGGCGAGCTTTTGGTTATAGCTAAACAACTGAAAGATATATGCTACAAATCCAGCGCCTTGTTTATAGTTAATGACTATCTTGATATAGCTCTGGCATCTGAGGCAGACGGAGTACACGTTGGTCAGGAAGACCTTCCGTTATCTGTGATACGGAACGAACTGCAGGTTGATAAGATTATTGGAATTTCAACAAAAACCTTAGCTCAAGCACAGAAAGCAGAAGCCGAAGGAGCAGATTATATTGCTATAGGCTCCATATTTTCCTCACCAACCAAAGTAAATGCTATGGTGGTTGGATTGGAGCACCTGCGACAGGTAAGAAAGTCGGTGTCTATCCCCATAGTTGCTATTGGAGGCATTAGCAAGAAAAATATCGGAGAGGTTATGGCTGCTGGGGCTGATTCAGCAGCCGTTATCAGTGCCGTCCTGGTTCAAAAGGATATGGAATCAGCAACACGCCAGTTGGTGAAAGAGATTGAGGAAAAAACAAAAAGCCGTAAATAATCTGGAATCCATAGCTGAGAAAATTCGCCTCTATTTCTCTGCTAAAGATGCAGCTCGAGAGAAGGTGTTGCGTCTAAGCCGTGATGTGATTCGCCATAGTGCCAATGCTATTCGTGCTGCCCATCGCGGGGAGGAAGTCAAAGCAGAACAGCTTTTAGGCTCAGCTCGTGCGCTACTTGAAGAATTAGCCAACGATGTACTTCAGAGCAATGATGAATTAGCTCACGCTGGTATTGTGCACGATGCTCAGAAAGAATTTGCTGAAGCAAGTACAACTTTAGCTATAGTTGCTGGCAGGGCACTTCCTGAACCGGAGGCATTGGGGGTCAGTTATCCAGCTTACTTAAACGGTTTGGGAGAAGCAGTCGGCGAGATGAGACGCTATCTTTTAGACAGCTTGAGGCGAAATGACCTTTCTCGATGTGAAGAATTATTAGAAACAATGGATGATATCTATGCCGTCCTGATGACTATGGATTTCCCCGAAGGAATTACTTACGGTTTGAGGCGAACGAGTGATGCCGTCAGGGGTATTCTGGAAAGAACCCGTGGTGATTTGACTCTGGCCTTGAGGCAGAAAGAGCTGGAAGATAAATTAGAGCAAATTCCGATGGAGAGAAGATAATTTAGCAGAAGCAGTGAATCATCATATCTATTATGTTTTATATTATGAAAGCTTCTGTACCAAAGTACAATCCTATCTAACACTAAATAACCTTGACTCTGCTGGCCAAAGACGATAGAATCTGACACTTAGTGAGCATTCGTAAATTAGTGCGTATAAAAAATAATTCATAGAAAGGAGGCAAAATGCCTGGTATTTTCTGGCTCGTTCCTATTGCCGGGTTGGTAACGGTGATTTTCGCCGCACTTCTGGCAAGAGATGTACTACGCCGCGATGCTGGAACGCCGAAGATGAAGGAAATCGGTGATATGATTTTTGAAGGCGCCTGGGCGTTCTTGAAACGGCAGTATAGTACCATCGGGATACTGTCGTTGGTGGTAGCGGTTATCATTGGTGTTCTTGTAGCATTTCTAGGTGGCGAGAAGGGTATCGAAGGAATGACTGCTTTCGGAATCGGCTGGCGAACAGCAGTTGCCTTCCTGGTCGGTGCTTTCTGTTCGGGGATATCTGGTTTTATCGGCATGTATATTGCGGTTAAGTCTAATGTCCGCTGTGCCGCCGGAGCTCAGAAGAGCTTAAAAGAAGCAGTGACCATTGCCCTCAGAGGGGGGGCTGTTTCTGGATTCCTTATTACCGCTCTTAGTTTAATTGGAGTTACCGCTATTTTCTTCGCCTTCGGTGGCGGTAGCAAACCTGAAATCGCACCTCATCTAATCGTTGGTTTTGGTTTCGGCGCCAGTTTTGTCGCCCTTTTTGCGCAGCTCGGCGGCGGAATTTACACCAAAGCTGCCGATATGGGTGCTGACCTGGTCGGTAAAGTAGAAGCTGGTATTCCTGAAGATGACCCCCGCAATGCCGCAGTTATTGCCGACTTAGTTGGTGACAACGTTGGTGACTGTGCTGGTCGTGGTGCCGACTTATTTGAGTCAACAGCCGCTGAAAACATCGGCGCCATGATTCTCGGTATAATTGCCTACCTTGCCACTGGCAACATAGCCTGGATTCTTTTCCCCTTAGTCGTCCGTGCTTTTGGTCTTATTGCAAGCATGATAGGAGTGATAATTGTCCGTGCCAAGGAAGAAGAGAACGCCATGAATGCGTTGAACCGCGGATATTTTGTGGCTGTCGCTTTATCAATTATTGGCATGGCTATAACTATACACTTCATGCTGGGGAACTGGTGGCTTTTCGGTGCCGGTGTGGTGGGGATTGTTACCAGTGTTGTCATCGTTTACATTACTCAGTATTACACCGAGTCACGATACAAACCAGTTCAAGAAATTGCTGAAGCCTCAAAGACTGGCCCGGCTACTAATATTGTCGCTGGCGTAGGGGTAGGCTTTGAAACTACATTTGCAACAGCTGTAGTGATTGGCCTCGCCCTTTTACTGTCTTACTGGATGGGCAACATTAGCGGAGTTCAAGGTGGTGGTGCTTTCGGCACCGCTGTTGCTACCATGGGTATGTTGATGACCTGTCCGTACGTGCTGTCAATGGATACCTTTGGTCCTATAACCGACAATGCTAATGGTATCAATGAGATGGCAGGTGCCGGTAAAGAAGTGCGCCGGATTACCGACAGGCTAGATGCCGTGGGTAATACTACCAAAGCATTAACCAAGGGATATGCCATGGTTTCGGCAGGACTAGCTGCTTTCTTGCTTTTCCAGGCGTATCTGGATAGAGTTTCATTTCTCAAATTTGGCGTTGAGGGCCAATACAACGTTGTGGACATAGCCAAGATAGAGGTTTTCGTAGGCGCTCTGTTGGCAGTGATGCTTGTTTACCTGTTCAGCTCATGGGCAATAAAGGCAGTGGGAAAAACCGCAGCTAAGATCATTCAAGAAGTCCGCCGCCAGTTTAAGGCTGACCCTGGCATTATGGCTGGCACCTCTCGTCCAGATTACGCTACTGCGGTTGATATTACTGCCCGTGCTGGCTTGAGAGAAATGATACTGCCCGGTCTTTTGCCTGTGCTGGCACCAGTAGTCGTTGGGCTGCTTTTCAAATGGGCAGGTTATGACGCCGCTATGGTGGTAGCCGCATTGCTTATGGTAGGCACTATCGCAGGTATCATGTTGGCTTCATTCATGAACAACGGGGGTGGTGCCTGGGACAATGCCAAAAAGATGATTGAGGATGGGCAGCTCAAGGATGAGAATGGTAACGTAATAGGTAAAGGCAGCTTTACTCATGCTGCGGCAGTTGTCGGTGATACTGTCGGCGATCCGTTCAAGGATACTGCTGGCCCTTCGCTGCATGTCTTGGTCAAGCTGCTCAGCACTGTCACACTGGTAATGTGCCCGCTGTTCATTTGATGTAGAAGATAGCGAAGGTAGTAGAAGATAATAAACGCAAGGGGCAATCACGTGAGGAACGGATTGCCCCTTCTTTCTTCCCCGATGGTACTGGAAGGACCGTGGCCGGGATAGACAATAGTCTCATCAGGTAAAGTCATCAGTTTGTTTTGAATGCTGTCCACTAGCTGTTCATAGCTACATCCCGGAAAATCAGTTCTACCGATGCCATAATTAAAGAGAGCGTCACCACTGAATACAATTCCATGACCATACAGGCTTATACCGCCAGGGCTGTGTCCCGGTGTATACAAAACAGTAAAATTTAAGCCATCCACCTCTATGGTGTCGCCATCTTCCAGTAGCCTGTCCGGTTTTGGTGGTTGACTGAAAGAACCTCCCATCACAGATGAAAGCATCCTGGATAACATACCCAATCCTGCATTTGCTTCAGCCTCGTGAAGGGCAAATTTGGCTCCCGTCCTCTCCTTAACCGGCGCCAGCGCACCAACATGGTCGAAGTGTAAATGTGTAACCACAATCATAGATATCGTCAGGCTTAAATCATTCACAGTCTTTAGAATAAGTCTGGCTTCAGCTCCCGGGTCAATAATTATCCCACGTTTGCTTGATTCAGAACCAACTATGTAACAATTAGTAGCCACTGGACCGACGACGAGGCTTCTCAAAATCATATTCATTCTCAGTGCAAATGAAAACGGGTGAATTACAATCGACGTTAGTGACGGCTTATGTTGACCTTATCTCCTCACGCATAAACTTAATATATGAGCCAGCGAAGCATAAAGCAGTCAGCGCTATCAGGGTGGTTAACTGAGGCCATATAATAAGTAAGCTTTGACCTAAAGATAAAGGCGTTGGTATCATACCTTTTGTATAGATGCTTAACAGCATCAACGTTGAACTGGGATTACCTAGTTCCGGCATTAGCAAAACCTGGATGATTTCTGCGTAGAGGGTATTTGGTGAAATGCGACTGATGGTGCGGTAGATTTCGTCGTTCTTGGCTATCATTTCTAAACTAGAGTTCTGATCTACAGGGATAATAGCATTAGCGATAGCTCCGGCAATCATAGATATAAACAGGAAAAGGAAAATCCACAGGGCTATCGAAGCCAAAGCCGAAGTGGCCATACGTTTGAAGAAAACCGAAAAAAGGACAGCCAGTGACATCCAGAAAGCGCCATAGATTATACTCACAAAAATAAAGGCGAAGAGCCTGAGTATTTCCTCGGCAGTCGGTGGCACACCAATCATGCGCAGTCCCATACCCGCGACAAGAAACACGATACTTACCACGAGTGTGGTTATGGTTAGCAGTCCGGCCAAAAATTTACCGTTGACTACGGAATCTCGGTAAAGTGGCTGTGACAAAATCCGACTGAGGTTGCCGCTTATCCGCTCACTGTTTACAGCATCAAAACCGAGAGCTATGCCGACAATAGGTATGAAAAGCGATAGGAAAAATGGAAAGGAAAAGGGAAGTGATTCGCCGGAAACAATAAAAAGCCTTAAGAAAATAAATTCGGTGTTTTCAGTTATGCCCGTCCTGATGTTTTGCGCTGCTACATAGATAGTTGCTATACCTGCCAGGTAAATCAGGGTAGACAAAATGATAAATCGCTTACTGTTGAAGTGGTCAGCCAGCTCTTTCCAGAATATTGCCATCAACCCAGACATATCTATGACTCACGAAAGTATTTCATGTAGATGTCATCCAGCCCGTATTCCTCAATCTTCATCTGGACCAACAGACTATCGCTATCCACAACTGCCCTGGCTATTTTAGGTCTCAAATCTTCGTCACAACTAATAAGTAGCTGGTCGCCAGAGCTTTCCACGTTGGACACGCCCTTTATTTTCTTTATGGAGCTAATCAGCTTGAGCGTAGGCTCTGATACCTGGAGTTCTATTCTAAATTTGCCGCCAGCAATTGCTTCCCTACCAAGCTGGTCAATTGACCCTTCAGCTACCAGGTGCCCCTTTGATAGTATTCCCACCCGCGAACAAATTTTCTGTACCTGGTGTAGCTGGTGTGAAGACAGAACAATGGTTACATTTTGCTTGGCCATGTTAGCGATAAGGTTAAGGACTTGTTCAATGCCCTCAGGGTCTATGCCTGAAGTGGGCTCATCAAAGAAGGCGACTTTAGGGTCTTTAATCATAACATCGGCGATACCCAGCCGCTGTTTCATGCCATGGGAAAAAGTGCCAACCTTTTGTTCTCCCACTTCAGATAGTCCAACCATACCCAGGAGTTCGTTGATTTTTCTTGATGCCGCATCTCGAGGTATGCCATTCAGGGCCGCGGTGTAATCTAAGTTCTCCCAGGCGGTCAAGTCTTCATAGAAACCGACCTTTTCTGGCAGGTAACCCGTAAGACGCTTTACCTTGAGCGGCTCTCTAGCAGGGTCGAAGCCACATATCCGAGCCGTACCTGATGTTGGCTCAGTAAGCCCAAGCATCATAAGTATTGTAGTAGTTTTTCCAGCGCCATTGGGCCCAAGAAAGCCAAAAACTTCACCTTCGTTTATGCAAAGGTTCAATTTATCCACGGCGGTAAGCTTGCCGTAGGTTTTGACTAAATCTGTGGCTTTGATAATGTCTTGCTTATTCATTTTGCCTTCAACGCCTGCCCAAGCGCATAAACATGAAACCTAATCCAGCAAGAACCAGGATTACAATGCCAACGCCTACCCATCCCCAGATTGTAGGTGTCAGGACTGTTACCCTGAGATTAAAACTTCCAAATGCATTCTTGGCTTCCGGTTCTGCCGATATGGTAATCATGTAATCGCCTGATATAGTCTTTGATGTCGGTTTTATGTCAACTTGAATCTCGCGTTTATCCCCTACAGGGAGAGAATCAATGCTTTCGGGATTAAATGTGATGCTCCAACCAGAGGGCCCGCCGGTTATCTTTGAACTAAAATTGATTTTTGCAAGGTCTGCAGACCCGGTGTTGGTTACAGAGACATTAAAATAGTTATCCTTTCCAGCGGTGGCTTTTGTGTTGAGTAGGCCGCTAGAAGGAGCTACATTAACGTCATACTTAGCAGTCACTATAGCTTTAAGGTCAATACTGGCTTTGACTTCTCCTGAACTGACTTCTACAGTTATGTTGTATTCACCTGGCTCTGGCACCAACCAAACGTAAGGCCTAACTGTAACGCTGATTGTATCAGGGTATGTCTTTTGAGGGTCGAGCCGCACAGCGGCGATTTCTGACGTGTCTCCATAAGCTGGCGTAATAGATGCAGTAAAACCATCTGGCACTCTTGCTTTAAGGTCGAAAACACGTGATTCCTTACCACCTGTGTAAAGCAGATCAACTTTATAGGCAAAATAAGAGCCAGCGTAGCTGCTAAGTACAGGATATTGGCAAGTGAGCGTGATTTTTTCAGCACCCGTCGATGCCTGATTTGCTGAAATTGAAATAGCTTCACGACCTGTATCCGGTATAGCTTGAGCAGTTGATTGAATTAACAATCCGCCAACTATGGACAGGAGCAAGGCTACAGAGGCTAAATAGCAAGTTACTTTAAATCTGTGCATGTTTTTTACAACCTCCCTTGAAATAAAAAGCGCGTTTTAACAAGACACTGGTGCAAAATCAAGCCTACGAGCTAATTACTCTATCTAAAATGGGTTTAGCTGTCAAGTTTTATCGAAAACATAGCAGTGCAGTATCTTTTGGAAAAGCACATATTAGCTGACACTGTTTTCCAGCTCAGTGCTAAGGTTGCTTGCAGGCTTAAGCAATAGTATCATTGCTACTGAAACAACTGTCAGTCCACAATAAACCAGCCATATCAATTTGTAGCTTCCCGTGGTGTCAAAAGTCCATCCAGCGAGGGCAGGGCCTATAATGCCGCCAAGTGCTGAAGCGCCCATAACTATGCCCAGAGCTTTACCAAAGGAGCTTCTAACAAAATAGTCACTGAGCATAGCTCCTCTGAGTGTTACGCCACCACCAAGCGCCAGTGCGAATAACGTGACAAAAATGAATATTAATATACCCGTGGACGCAAATGATAATGACAGCATGCCTAATCCTGCTAGAAAGTATGTTATAGCCATGAGATATCTCTTGTCGAACATGTCTCCGAGCCAGCCGAATCCGAATCTGCCAATCAGGCTAACCAGAGGAATAGCGGCGGCCACAAAGGCAGCATTTGTCCTGGGAACGCCAACCGTGGTTAGGTATGGCATGATGTGAATGACAACGGCTGTAAGTGTTATCCATCGTATTGCCTCTGCCAGACTGATGAGCCACAGTGTCCGGTGTTTCATTATGTCAGAGAAGCGGTCTCTTGCAGCTTCGGACTCTATCGGATGCTCTGGGTTTACCACAGGCATCTTACCACCATCAGGGAGATAGCCATATTGTTCTGGCTTGTCTCTGATAACTAAGGCTAAAGGTATGCCAAAAATCCACATCCCAAATGCCAGGATAATCAAAGCAGTCCGCCAATCGTAAATGCTAATGAGCCATGGGATAAGTGGCACCATGATTCCGCCAGCCCCGAAGCCACAGGCGGCAATGCCGAGCGCTCTGCCGATGTGTCTTTTGAACCAGTTGGCAACCGATGTGTATAGCACTACGCTGGTACAACCACCTGCCCCCAGAGAAAGAATTAGAAACGCCGAGTAAAGCGTGACAAGTGAGTGCGTCTGGCTGAGAAGTAGCAGGCCAAGTCCAACCGTAACGACGCCAAATAGCACCAGCTTCCTTGAGCCAAAACGGTCAACCAGAAAACCTATAAGCGGAGCCAGTATGCCCGATTCCAAACCGCGGAGAGAGGCACCGATTGAGACCGCAGTATAACTCCAGCCAAACTCCTGCACGATGGGCTCAAAAAAGGCGGTGAAGCCAAAGAATATAATACCAGCGACGTAAAGTGCAATAAAAAAGCTGGCGGCTACTATCCACCACCCATAAAAAACTCCTTTCATTTCGTAACTCTCGGTTTAGGCCAATACAGCAGCCAGATAAGACGCATAAACCCTGTGATTCTACCACTTTCAAGCCCAGGCACCAAAGACTGCCAATATAGTTAACACAAAATGTGGCTGCTAAAAAAGGTACCTGACGTTAAATTGAGTGAGTCTGAATTTACTGGCTGCTAAATTTCTTTCTTAGCTTCGGCTTTTCTATTTTACCGGTGGGATTACGTGGCACTTTGTCGAATATAATACGCCTGGGCCTGTTATATTTAGCCATGTTCTGTTCGCAAAATTCGAATACTTCGGCTTCGGTCAAGCTCTCACCTGGCTTGGGAGCAATTATTGCTAAAGTTATTTCGCCCAATCTTTCATCTGGAATCCCAATGACCGCCACATCATATATTTTGGGATGTCCGTGAAGAATCTCCTCTACTTCAGCAGGATAGATATTCTCGCCACCAGTGATAATTGTGTCTTTCTTTCTATCGACCAGATAGATAAAGCCTTCATTGTCCATCCGAGCCATGTCGCCGGTGTAAAGCCAGCCATCTTTTATCGTTTCTGCCGTTTTTGCCGGGTTCTTGTAATACTCCTTCATAACACCACAGCCTTTGACAATCAGTTCTCCCACCTTGCCATGGGCTACATCTTCACCGTTATCTTTGACTATGCGAGTTTCCCAGCCAAAACCAGCTCTTCCAATGGCACCGACCTTTCTCTCGTTTTCTATACCCAGATGTACGCATCCCGGACCTGAAGCTTCGCCCAGGCCGTAATTGGTGTCATATTGCATATTGGGGAAGTATTTCTTCCAGCGATGGACCAGGCTCGGAGGTACCGGCTGAGCTCCTATGTGCATGAGCCTCCAGCAACTCAGGTCGTAATCCTCCTTCCGTAACTCTCCCCTGTCCATTGCCAACAGCATGTCATGAACCCACGGCACCAGCAGCCATACTATAGTTCCCCCCTCTTTTGCAACGGCTTCAAATATGTTCCGGGGGTTGATTTCCGTCAGAATAGTGGTTTTTCCGCCTACCAGCAAGTTTCCAAACCAGTGCATTTTGGCACCGGTGTGATATAAAGGCGGCAGGAGAATAAAGTTATCCCTAGATGATTGGTAATGATGCATTTCCTCGGCAATTGCTTCAAAGACCATATTCGCATGGGTTAGAAGTATCGGCTTGGGGTCTCCGGTGGTGCCTGAAGTGAAATAGAGACCGCATTCATCATCGTCGGTTAACTCAACTCCTATTGGCTCAGGCGACGAGCTTCTAATCAAATCTTCCAGGCTGTCCATATTTTCTGCTGGGCTTTGACCAGCCAGAATATAATGTTGAATCGTGGATAACTGCGGACGGACGGCTTCCACTCTTTCTACAAACTCTTCTCCCAAAAACATTGCCTTAGCTTCGGCTATATCAGCGCAGTATTTGAAGTCTCTGCTGGTAAACCTGAAGTTAAGCGGTACTGCCCATGCCCCGGTCCTGATAATGCCAAAATAGCACTCAAGCCAGTTAATCGAATTCATCATCCAGTGTATTACCTTGTCATCTTTACCAATCTCTTTGTCCGTCAACATATTGGCAATTCTGTTGGCTCTTTCATCAAACTGTTTCCAAGTTATTTCCTTTCTTATATTCTGGCTTGGCTTGAGTTCAATAAGAGCTACATCGTCAGGATACAGCCTGGCATTCTGGGCTAACATGTCTGATATGGTAGTCATTAGTAGTTAGTCCTCAATACATAGTCAGACCAGGCAGGAAAGTGGCAATCTTCGGGAACAACATCAAGATGCCAGCCATAACAAGTTCTGCCAGAAGGAAGGGCCATACTCCCTTGAAAACAGTCTCCAGAGGCACACCATCAGCGATTCCTTTCACTACATACACATTTATCCCTACTGGCGGTGTGATGACACCCATCTCTACCACCAGCACCATTATCACGCCAAACCAAATCGGGTCAAAACCAAGTGCCATTACAGCCGGATAAAAGATAGGCACGGTCAGCATTATCATCGCCAGTGAGTCCATGAAACAGCCACCGAGCAGATAAATGAGGATTATCACTGCCATCACCGCCATTGGGGGTAGAGCTAGAGCGCTAACCCAGTCAGCCAGAACAAGAGGAATCTCTGATACCGCCATAAAATGTCCGAAAACCGTGGCCCCGGCAACGATTACCATTATCATGCAGGTTATACGTAGAGTATCCTTGACAGCGTCAAGAAAATGCTGCCAGGTGAGTTGCCTTCTGGCAAGGCTTATCAGCAACGCGCCGGCAGCACCGGCACCGCCAGCTTGTGTCGGACTGAACCAGCCAAGAAACAGTCCACTGATAACCAGGATAAACAAAACTAGCATCTCGCCGATGCCAGCGAGTCCATCCAGTTTCTCCTTCCAGCTTGTGGCTGCTGCCGCCGGGGCAAGCGAGGGATTACGCAAGCAAATGAGATACACGGTAGCTATAAATAGCGCAGCAAGAATGAGGCCAGGGAAAACACCAGCTATAAAAAGCTTGCCTATGGATTGCTCGGTCATTATTCCGTAAACAATAAAGATGGTGCTGGGCGGAATCAGTATGCCCAGGCTGCCGGCAGCAGACACGGTGCCTGTGGCAAGTGAGTCATCATAGTTATATCTCTTCATCTCAGGCAGCGCCACCTTGCCCATGGCAGCAGCACAGGCATTAGTCGAGCCACAAATAGCAGCAAAGCCAGCACAACCAGCTATGGTAGCCATTGCCAGACCGCCACGCAGTCTGCCTAGTGTAAGATAGCCGGCATCATAGAGTCTCTTGCTCATGCCTGCGCCGGAAGCGATGCAGCCCATAAAGACAAACATGGGTATAACGGTGAGGGAATAAGACGAGAAGGTGTAGAACATGTCTCTGGCCAGGACGCCGAGTCCGGCACTAGGAGAAACCAGATAGCTAAAGCCGACGAAACCGACCATAGCCATAGCAAAGCCAATTGGCATGCGTAGAACGAAAAATATAATTAAAAGGGCAATTCCTATGATACCGATAGCAGCCGGATTCATTTCCCTATCTTCAATACTTCCTTTAGATATTGCAGCAGCAGTACCAGAAAGACAACAATGCTGGAAAAGGCGATACCATAAACAAAAGGGTAAAGTGGTATACCTAGCGTCATGGAGACCTCGCCGCTGACCTGCAACTTATGCCCGAAGTCATAGCTTTGCCAGCCAAGCAGCACGAATAGCAGCATTCCCAGAGAATAGATAATCCCGGCGATAACGTTTCTGGCTTTTTCAGGGATTCGCATGACAAAAAACTCGACTTCAATGTGTCCGTGCACAACTTGAGTTTGAGCTATGGCAAAGGTGATTACCACGACGCTCAATAATCCTACTATATCCACAGCCCCAGCCACAGGCCATCTGAACAGCTTGGCGCCGATTATGTCGGCTACTATTATCAGCAACATGAGCACCAGGGCAACGCCGGCAACCCAGTTAAGCCACTTGCTCAAAGAATTTATAATGCGCTCGAATTTCTTCATCGTATTCTAGTATTGAAATAAACTATTTTCGGGGACACCTGAAAGTTACCATCCCCGCTTTCAGATGCCCCCGAAAGATAAATTTGCTTTGACAGACTTTCTAACCTATTCAGGTAACAGTTCAGTTTCCACCCACTCCACGCAGGCTGCTTCAGAAGGTGACTTGGCGCTCCAGTATTCCACCCGCTCGACTATATATTTTTCGTAATCAGCAGCCGGTAGCCCCTTAGTCGTCTTCTCTGTAATATACTGGTCAATCAGCGGATTGGCAGCATCCACCCATTTTGCCATCTCGTCCGGGGGCAACTGTATCAACTCCCTGCCCTCGAAAGTCAGGAAGAAATCGACTCCTGATTTGTCAGAGTAAGTCCATGCCTTAGCGTGTTTATCTATCCATTCTTCGCTGACCTCGGTGAAGGCCTGCTGAATCTTATCGGGCATGCTATCCCATTTTGCCTTATTTATGACCACAAACATGTCTGTGGTATTGCCCACAGCGTAACAATTGGTCACATAGTTCACCACTTCAGCTTGTTTCCATCCCTTCAATACCTCGAGAGGAGCAAAGCTGCCATCTACTGTACCCTTGGACATAAGCTCGTACGCTTCTCCTTGTGGCTTGCCTACACCCTTAGCTCCCAGCGTATCCATTATCTTTACACCCACGCCTGTACCCCTTATCTGTATTCCCTGCAAGTCTGCTAATGTCCTTACTGGTTTCTTGGTGGTGAAAACCACACCTGGTCCGTGTGCGTGCAAATAAAGCACATGGACGTCGTCCAATTCCACGGGTTTGAATTCTCGATAAAAATCATTGGCTACCATCGTGGCCACCCATCCATTGGGATAGGCGTGTGGCAAATCGACCAGTTCGCTAGCCGGGAATCTGCCCATGGTATATGAAAAACAGGACATGCCTATATCGGAGATGCCATTGACCACCCCGTCATATATCCCTGCCGCCGGGGTTAATGTGCCGCCCGGGTAATAGGTAATTTCCACCACGCCCTTAGTGCGCTCTTTTATCTCTGTACAAAATTGCTCAGCCAATATAGAGTTCAAATTTGTGGGTGGGAAAAAATTGCTGTACGTCAGCTTGATAGTCTCAGCCGGCGCTGGCTGCGTGCAGGAAGTAAGTAAGGGCAGGCACAGCAACAGAGCAACACACACTACCAGCTGAAGCAATGCTAGAAAGCGTAATTTATTCATAATAACAAGACCTCCTTCTGAAAAAATTAACAGAATTTGACGGACACTTGACTTGTTTTGACTTGTCGGGAGCAAGTTGTAGTGATATTTGAAGCAGTGACCCCGGAGTTACTGTTGCGTATCAGTAACTTACCCCGGAGTCACAGTCGGTAGATGTATTTATTAGCTGGCATCGGTTCTTGTTCTGTAAATCGACTCTTGCGGCATAAAAATCCACAACAACGCTAAGGATTTTATTATATGCTCATGCTCGTTGTCAATACGTATGCAACCATTGACATGAGGTTGGGCTATGCCACAGCAGCGGTGCCGGTCCCAATGCCGTGGTTACCATATGAAAAAGATAATTTCTTGGACTAACACTCGGGGTGCCTATTCATAACTTTGGTCGTTACTTCTGAATCTAAGTGGAGATAGGGGGATTCGAACCCCCGACCTCCGCGATGCGAACGCGGCGCTCTCCCAGTTGAGCTATATCCCCTTGAGAAGCCAATGTTATTATGAAGCAGGCTCTAAAATCACCCTGGCATCAACTGCCACTGCCTTGTTCTTGTAAGCGAAGATAGGGTTAAGATCGAGCTCTTTTATTTCAGGATTCTCATCAACGAACTCGGAAATTTTCAGCATCAAGTCTTCCAAAAATGGAACGTCAGCCGGCTCCTGCCCCCTGTAACCTTCAAGCAGAGGATAACCCTTTATCTCCTTTATCATCTCATGGGCATCCCTTTTCGCTAGCGGAACTATCCTGAAGGAAACATCTTTCAGTACCTCAACCAGTATCCCGCCCAGACCGAACATCAGCACTGGCCCGAATTGGGCATCTTTAGTCATACCGATAATAACTTCTACTCCGGGACGAGCCATCTTCTGCACCGATACGCCCTCTATTTTCGCCTTGGGATAATTCTTTTTAATCGCAGAGACAATTTCACTATAAGCTTTGCCTACCTGAGTAGTATTGGCTAAACCCAATCTAACACCGCCGGCATCGCTCTTATGAGTCACATCAGGCGAAACTATTTTCAGCACAACCGGAAAGCCCGTCTTCTTGCTCAGGGAAACAGCTTCGGATTTTGTCCGTGCCAGCTTCGATTCAACGACAGGTACGCCTGCCTCCTTCAGTAATTCCTTCGACTCAATCTCGGTCAATTGTGTCCTTTTTTCTTTTCTGGCTTGCTTTAATATTTCATTTCTGGTCATTTAAGCTCCCCCTTAGAGTCATCAACTATAGAAGCGACCTTAATTTTAGCTTATTTTATCATTGCACGCAAAACATTTAGAACAGACATATCTAAAATTTCCAATGTCAAGCCATATGCCAGCAATGTACAAATCTATGACATCTATGGCATCGATGATTATCTCTCACTTAAGGGGTAAAAGTTTTCCCAATCTGTGTATAGAAGTGTTATTATATATAAAAAGGAGCGAGTGTGCCGACATTATCAGAGGACAGCCTATCTTCTAAATTAAAGGTCTTGGGAATTGCCGGCAGTCCTCGTCATAACGGTAACACAGACCACCTGCTGAAACAGGTATTGGCTGGTGCTTCCAGTCAGGGAGCCGAAGCGAAAACAATTATACTTAGCGAATTGAATATCTCGCCCTGCCGACACTGCGATGGCTGTATTAAAACGGGTAAGTGTGTAATAGACGATGATATGCAATGGATACATGCTGACCTGAGAGAATTCGACCGTGTAGTCCTGGCATCACCCATCTTTTTCATGGGGGTCACCGCTCAAACAAAAGCCATGATTGACCGCTGTCAAGCGCTATGGGTAATAAAATATGTCCTAAGGCTTCCCGTAGCGATTAGTCCCGGCAAAGAGCGTAGGGGAATATTTGTTTCTGTAGGTGGCACAAAGCTTGCCAATCTGTTTCAGCCGGCTATTGCTACTGTCAAAAGCTGGCTCACAACCCTGGAGATTGGCTACACAGGCGAATTGGTCTTCTCGGGAATTGACGAGAAGGAAGCTGTATTTCGGCATCCAACAGCACTGAAAGATGCCTTTGCTGTCGGTCAAAAACTGGTTACTGGCTAAGCTGCCAGAGTAAATTTTGCCTCAAGCAAAGAGCCTTTGCCAATACTTTGCCAACCCAATTGACTCGTGTTAAAATGACTCGGCCTGGAGCTGCAGCATTAGCTCAGGAGACCACGCATGCCCAGTAAAAAGAAGCAAGATTGGCAAGAAGTCACATTAGCTCCAACTCTCAAGCGCTTTCCGGAGAGGCAGGAGAAATTTGAGACCGTGTCAGGAATCGATATCTATCCTGTTTACACTCCGGAAGACGTGCCAGATTTCGATTATTCTGCTGCCTTAGGCTATCCCGGCGAATACCCTTTTGCTCGTGGGATACAACCCAACATGTATCGCGGTAGATTGTGGACAATGCGTCAATATTCAGGCTTCGGCACTGCGAAGGAGTCTAATAAGCGCTACCGCTACTTGCTAGAACAAGGGCAGACTGGCTTGAGCATCGCTTTTCAATTGCCTACCCAGATTGGCTATGATTCAGACCATCCTCTGGCTAGAGGTGAAGTAGGCAAAGTCGGGGTAGCTATAGATACGCTGGAGGACATGGAAACTCTGTTTAAAGGCATCCCATTAGATAAGGTCAGCACATCCATGACCATAAACTCAACAGCCCCTGTTCTACTAGCCATGTATATCGCTCTGGCAAAGAAGCAAGATGTTGACGTGGCTAAACTGGACGGAACGATTCAAAACGATATTCTTAAGGAATACATTGCCAGAGGCACGCATATTTTTCCACCTCGTCCATCGATGCGCCTTACCACAGACATCTTTGCATATTGCAGCCAATACGTCCCACGATGGAACACAATCAGTATCAGCGGCTATCACATACGCGAAGCTGGTTCTACAGCCGCTCAGGAAATTGCCTTTACCCTGGCTGATGGTATTGCCTATGTTCAGGCAGCCATTGATGCCGGTCTGGATGTGGATGAGTTTGCTGGCAGACTATCCTTCTTTTTTAATTCACACAACAATCTTTTTGAAGAGGTTGCCAAGTTTAGAGCTGCGCGTTACCTCTGGGCGAAGATTATGAGCCAGAGGTTTAAAGCTAAAGACCCACGCTCAATGATGCTGCGCTTTCACACGCAAACTGCCGGCTGTACGTTAACTGCACAACAGCCATATAACAATATCGTCAGGGTGGCAATTCAGGCTTTAGCTGCGACTCTGGGCGGGACACAATCGCTTCATACTAATTCTTTCGATGAAGCATATGCTACACCATCTCAAGAAGCAGTAACTATCGCTCTACGAACTCAACAACTCCTGGCTTACGAGACAGGCATTGGCGATGTTGTTGACCCTCTCGGCGGCTCCTATTTCATAGAACATCTCACCAAGGCTCTAGAAAAGCAAGCTGCCGAGTATATCGAGAAAATCGATAAGCTGGGTGGTGCGGTGGCTGCCATAGAGCAAGGTTTCCAGCAAAGAGAGATTCAGGAAAGCTCTTATCGCCAGCAGAAAAAAATTGAGGAAAACAATTCCATCGTGATAGGTGTAAACAAATTCGTCTCGCCGTCAGCTAAAATACCAGAACTGCTCCGAGTGAACCCTGCATTGGAAGGGGAACAGATAGAAAGGCTATCCCAGATAAAGAAAAACAGAGATAATACCAAAGTTGCCAGGATGCTTAAGAGATTGGAGGATACAGCTCGCAGTCAGGATAACACCATGCCGGCATTTATCGATTGTGTGGAAGCTTATGCCAGCATCGGTGAGATATGCGACGTGTTGCGCAAAGTATTTGGTACCCAGAAGGAATATCTAGTCTTCTAGAGAAAAATGAACTTATAATATTAAAACCAGGAGGTATATCAATGGATTTTCAGTTAACCGAAGAGCAGAAAATGTTTCAAGCTATGGTGCGTGACTTTGCCACCAATGAGGTCAAGCCCGTAGCAGCAAAAATCGATGAGGAGGGGAAATGCCCAGAGGAAATCATCAAGAAGGCAGGCAGCCTGGGACTTTTCGGCATTACCATCTCTGAAGAGTATGGAGGTAGCGGTGGTGATTATATATCTATGGCTATTGCTACAGAAGAATTATGTCGGGCTTCAGCCTCTGTGGGCACCGTTTTTCTAGCCAGCTTATCGTTAGCCTGCTACCCTATTTACAAATTCGGCAATGAAGAACAAAAGCATAAATATATTACACCAATAGCCAGAGGTGAAAAAATAGCCTGTTTCGCATTGACCGAATCCGGTGCAGGAAGCGATGCCGGAGCCCTGGAAACAACTGCCACGTTGCAGGGCGACACCTACGTCATCAACGGTACCAAGATATTCATAACCAACGGTGCTGAAGCTGGAATCGCTACGGTTTTTGCCACCATTGATAAATCACTGGGAAATCGGGGTATAACTGCCTTTATCGTTGAAAAAGGCACTCCCGGTTTCTCTGTAGGCAAGGAGGAGAACAAGCTTGGTATACGAGGCTCATCGACAACAGAGCTGGTATTTGATAACTGCCAGATACCGGCGACAAATCTGTTGGGAGAGAAAGGTCGTGGGCTGAGAGTAGCCTTAGAGGCAATTGATTCCAGCCGTGTCACTGTGGCTGCCCAGGCGCTTGGTATAGCTCAGGCTGCATTCGATGATTCTCTCGCCTATGCTAAAGACCGTCAGCAATTCGGACAACCGATAGCTAACTTTCAGGCAATTCAATGGATGCTTGCCGATATGGCAACCCACATTGATGCTGCTCGGCTACTGACCTACCGTGCTGCCTGGCTCAAAGACCATAACATGCCGTTTATGAAAGAAGCGGCTATGGCAAAGGTCTATGCTGCTGAAACATCCAGAATGGTTACCAACAATGCTGTTCAGATTCACGGCGGCTATGGTTATTGCAAGGATTATCCGGTGGAACGCTACCTGCGTGATGCTAAAATAACCGAAATCTATGAAGGAACTTCAGAGATGCAGAGAATGACCATAGCCAGAGCTCTTACCAGAGAGGGCTAAAGGAGGAAAATGATTAAGAAGGTTCACCATGTTGCTATTGCAGTCAAAAATCTGGATGAGGCTCTTCAACTTTATGACGACCTCTTTGGTGCTAAATCCAGCAAGATAGAAACTCTGCCACAGCAAGGAGTAAAAGCCGCTCTATTACCTATGTCCGAAGGCGGTGAAATCGAGCTTCTCGAACCGATTGACCCAGAAAGCGGTGTTGCCAAATTTATTGAGAGCCGTGGGGAGGGAATCCATCATATCTGCCTCGAAGTTGAAAATGTCGACCAGGAGCTTTGTACGCTAGCTGATAAAGGCGTTCAATTGATTGACAAGAAAGGACGTGCTGGACTAGCTGGCAGAGTCGGCTTCTTGCATCCTAAATCAACAAAAGGGGTACTCATCGAACTGGTACAGAAAGTATAAGGAGAAGGGTCAATGGCAGAAGAAATCAAAATCCGAGTGCTGGTTGCAAAACCTGGCCTTGACGGGCATGACCGTGGAGCCAAGGTCGTCGCCAGAGCACTTAGAGATGCGGGAATGGAAGTAGTCTACACTGGAATCAGACAAACACCAGGGATGATAGTCGAGGCAGCGGTTCAAGAGGACGTCGATGTCGTCGGTTTGAGTATCCTTTCCGGGGCACATATGGAGCTTTTCCCACCAATCGCCGAAGGACTGAAGAAAAAAGGAAAGACGGATGTTTTGATTGTTGCCGGCGGCATTATACCAGACGAGGATATCCCTGCTTTACGCAAAATAGGTATAAAAGCCATTTTTGGTCCTGGTACACCTACACCCCAGATTATTGAGTTTATCAGGAGCGAACTGGCGGGTAAAAGGAATTAAACCAGAACATTAGCTTCTAGCTTTGCCTATAACAGTGCTCAGGCTCTGTATATTCTCTTTCTTCATAAATTGCTCAATGCCATCCACCACATTCAGAGCGGTTTGAGGGTTAGTCAGATTAGCTGTGCCAATCTGGACTGCGCTAGCCCCGGCCATTAGAAATTCTAAAGCATCTTCAGTACAATTAATGCATCCGCAGCCAATTATAGGTATTTTAACAATTCCAGCCACCTTATATACCATGTAAAGAGCAATCGGCTTGATAGCCGGACCCGATAGCCCGCCTACTGTATTACCCAGCGAAGGCTGGCATCTATTTATATCTATTGCCATCCCTCGCACCGTATTAATCAGCGTTATGGCATCAGCCCCAGCCTCACATACTGCCAAGGCAATCTCTCCGATGTCAGTCAAATTAGGACTTAATTTAACGATAACGGGCAAGCCGCTGGCTGATTTCACTATTTTGGTCACTTCTGCAGCAGTCTTCGGGTTGATACCAAACTCCACCCCACCAGAGGCTAAATTAGGACAACTTATGTTGACCTCTATACCAGAAATTCCGGGTATGCCTTCAAGCCTGGCAGCAATCTCTTTATACTCGTCCATAGTTTCGCCAGCTATGTTTACAATAACTGGCACCCGCCAATTAGCCCAAACAGGAGCCTTTTCTTTTATCACAGCTTCAACACCGATATTCTCCAACCCCACGGAATTAAGAACACCTGAAGCGGTTTCCACCAGACGAGGTTGCGGATTACCCTCACGAGGTTGTAAGGTCGTGCCCTTGCAAACGATAGCCCCCAGCATATTTATGTCAACTAATTCACTATATTCAATCCCGTAACCAAAGGTGCCAGAGGCTGTCATCACTGGATTAGCCAGAAGCAAGCCTTGTGCATTATCTGGGGCTAACTGTACGCTTAAGTCAAGCATTTCAAGCCTTAATTGACGGCTGCAACTTGAGCACAGACTCCACTTTGCTATCCATCGTTGCTGGCTTATCCCGACGGTCATCGATTTTCAGATGTGTAACCACCCGCAGTGCGCCTCTACTAAAAGGAAC
>CAZUEB010000001.1:0-3268 GCA_964619115.1 uncultured Dehalococcoidales bacterium | reverse complement strand
GCAGTGCTCCCTATTATGTTTTTTATCATCTATAAAGAAATATGCTAAAATTTCAACAGATAGTCTATAGAAGGTGAAACAAGATATTCAGGGCAGCTCATGGATTATATTATCCGACGCATGCAAGATAGGGACATCTCTCAGGCCCTTGAGATAGACCGCGAGGCTTTTCCGACCCAATGGCCTCACCCATCTTATGCCTCATTCAAACAGGAACTCCACAACCGGCTGGCCTTCTATATAGTGATGGTTAAACCAAGAGAACCGGAAACAATTGAAGGGGAGAACGACAACAAAACTCTGTGGCAAAAATTTATACAACTTTTTGACCATGACCGCTTCTTTGGTGAGGAAATACCGCAATCGTCCAAGGAACACATCATCGCTATTGGTGGTTTCTGGGTGATGGTAGATGAGGCACATATCACTACTCTTGCCATAAGAAACGCTTATCGCCGGCGGGGCATAGGAGAGCGATTATTAATTCAAATCATTGAAATGGCAGTGCAGCTCAACGCAAATGTGGTCACTTTAGAAGCGCGTATCTCAAATAAACAGGCCCAGGCACTATATGAGAAATACGGGTTCCAAAAGGTCGGCATACGCCGGGCTTATTATACGGACAATGGCGAAGATGCACTGATTATGACCACCGATTCGCTGACCTCCAGCGATTTCCAATCTCGCTTTCATTATCTTAAACAAGCTCATCAGCATAGATGGGAAGAATTGTATTCAAATGAGACATCAAAAATCACCTAGCAATACACTGACTCGCACTTTTGTTCTCCCCTGTCGTCCTGAATCCTCAATTGATGTCATTCTGAGCGTAGCGAAGAATCTCAAATGGCTCATGATAAACTCAGCGAAGAAATCCATACATCCCATGGAAAGTAGGAAAAATGAAACATAAGAGCATGCTATTGGATAGATTCCTCACACAGGAGCAACACCGTGAGTAAGATGAAAAGCGCCCGAGAAAAAGCTATGGAAAAAGTGGAGAAGCTGGGCAGACTTACTGAAGACGAGATTAAAAGATTTGAGTGTGTCCCAGTTGGAAATAAACTGGCTTCCAGATATCTTCAAGAAGATGATTTTAATCTGGATGCCGAATTGACGAGATACAAAGGCACCGGACTAAGGAAATATATAGCTCAAGGCGCACAGGAGATATTCTTGCATAATATAGTCCTTCCTCAAAGCGAACGAGATAAACAGGTCACAAAAAGAGCCATGTCTGGTTTAAGAATAGCAAAAGAAAACAAAAATCAGCTCGAAACTATCCTGGACCGCATAACTAATTTACTCAATTACTATGAGCAAGCCCACCAGCAAACCTACTCGCAGTTCAAAAAAGGTTTCGAGGCAAGACTACAAGAGACCAGTCAAGCCTTGCAAAAGCAACATGGAAACAACGTCCCTATCGAGCTGCAGCTTCAAGCTCAATTTCAGGCAGAGTGGCATAAACTCAACAGTCAACTCAATGCTCAATACGAAAAGGTGCTTGAGGAACATAAACATCAGATACAAAAAATAGGTTGAGGCTCACTCAAGAACGAGTAGAAAATTGTATAAACGATACTGCGGCCAGTTGCTAATTATTATTGAAGCCATGAACGTACTGGCACCGGTCTGACCTATCACAACTTGACAAATGAAGCTAAAAGATAAACTTACCAACCAGCATTCCGTTATAACAAAAAGGAGATGGAACAATGAACAAGCAGGAATTTGAGGAGCTTATGGAACTTCTCAGGGAGATGAACGAACACCTGGAAAATATGGATTCGCGATTAGATGAAATAGACAGCAGGCTTGAGAAAATCAAAGGCGAGACAAAGAAAAAGCGCGGCTCTATGTTCGACCTTTAACTAAAAGGAGAAAAATTATGCGTTTTAAATGTGTTACCTGTGGAATCGAGTTCGATAATATAGAACAGCTAGCCAGCCACAAGAAGCAGCATCAGGCTGCCACATCTGGCTCCAAAGGCGTGATTTGCCTGGGCTGCGGCAAAGGAATACCCCTGGAGCCATCCAAGATGAATTACAGTGGCCCGCTCACCTGCCCTAATTGCCACCGGACGATGACAGTGGTCATCGAGGGTGGAGAAGTCTGTGTGGCCCGCCTCGGATAAAAGAGGTCTGGTGCCCCCAAGGGAATTCGAATCCCTGTTTTCAGCTTGAAAGGCTGACGTCCTAGTCCCCTAGACGATGGGGGCAGCCTGATTTAAGGATAGACAGGCAGGCTTTCGAGCCCAGCAGTCTCAGGAAAGCCGAACATTATATTCATATTCTGTATGGCTTGTCCAGCCGCCCCTTTGACCAGATTGTCCAGACAACTGATAACTATAAGCCTGCCAGTCCTGGCATCAATAGTAGGATAAACAAGGCAAAGATTGCTACCCCAGACCTGTTTGGTCTCAGGCGGCTTATCAATAACCCTGACAAAAGGTTCCCCTTTGTAGTAATCAGCATATAGCTTTAGCAGCGCATCTTTCCCTTTACTCAAAGTATCTTTCTTCAGGATAGCATAACAAGAACTTAATATACCCCGGGACATTGGCACCAGATGAGGCAGAAAGGTCACCGAAAGCGCAAAACTAGTATTCAGAGCCTCAAGCTCCTGGACAATTTCAGGCAAATGTCGATGCCCGTGCACTGAATAGGCACGGACATTATCAACAGCCTCGGTATAATGCGTTGATAAGCTTAAAGTCCTGCCGGCACCTGAGACACCAGATTTGCTATCAATGATGATGTCTGGTTCAATAATGCCCTCCTTAACCGCCGGTGCCAGAGCCAGTAAGGCGCCAGTGGGATAACAGCCGGGGTTGGCTACAAGGTTAGCTTTGGCGATTTTAGTGCGATGGAACTCAGGTAAGCCATAGACAGCTTTCTGCAAAAATTCTGGCGCTGGATGGGCAAAATCATACCATTCCTGATACTTACCAGCATCTTTGAGCCTGAAGTCGGCACTGATATCGACCACCTTGATGCCACCTTTAATTAAGGGCAATATTACTTCGGCACTTGCCTTGTGCGGCATTGCTGAAAAAACAAAGTCCACTTTGCCAAGCTCTGCGGTAATCGTCATATCAGCATCAGCCAGATGCAGAAAGACTTCGGCTAGCTTCTGGCCGGCAGCACTCCTGCCTGTAATTGAGCCAAGCTTTACCCTTGGGTGCTTATAAAGCAACCTGGCTAGCTCCACACCGGCATAGCCGGTAACATTTATGATGCCAACTTTTATCTGTGTCATAACCAACCTC